>NZ_JBEZXZ010000055.1:0-44183 GCF_040638275.1 Actinoplanes sp. NPDC026623
GTTTTTTTTCACGGCGGCCGCGTTTTGGTGGGGGGGGGGGGGGGGTTTTTTTGGGGGGGGGGGGGGGGGGGGGCCCCCCCCCCCCCCCCCACGAACGTGTGAATCGCGAGTTGGGTCAGTTGGGGAATCCGGGGATCTGGGTGACGGTGGTGCCGGCGGGCAGTACGACGTTGACCCAGAGGTCATCGTTTTCCAGCATGCGGTTCTGGATGTACCAGGGCCGGCGGTAGCGGCTGCCTTCCAGGCTGTTCTGGCGGGCGTTGAGCATGTGCCAGCTGTAGTCGGGGTTGAGTGAGGCGCCTTGTTGGGTGCTGGCGAAGGGGTACTCGTCGCAGGACAATCCGGGTCGGGGGCGCCGGTTGCCGCAGGCGACCCGCCGGTTGGCGGTGATCAGGGCCTGGTTACGGGTGCGGGTGAGTGCGGGTCCGTGTCCTTGCCAGCCCCAGTGGTTGATCAGGTTGCGTTGGGCCCAGAGGATATGCCAGGCGACCTGGGCGGTGTCGGGGTTGGTGGTGGACACGTTGTAGGTGGGCGTGAATTCGTTGTAGACGCAGCCGCCGGTGGCGGGCCCGACGTTCGGGGTGGAGTCGCAGCGTACCGAGGGTGCTGGGGTGATGTAGTACTGCAGCGGCGGCGACTCGACCGGGACCAGGGGGGTCAGCACGAAGTCGGGTTCGACGTGACCTTGCACGGTTGCCGGTCCGGCGGAGGTGACGGTGTAGGGGAAGTCGACCTGGACACCGACGGTGGTGACTTCCAGGTATTCCGATTCGGTGGCGGTGAACCCGGCGCCGTCGGGGAAGATCGCCGTGGCGAACCCGAGGAACCCGGGGGCGGCGGCGGCCTCGGCGTACAGCAGGGTGACTTCGGCGCGTTGGTTCCATTCGCGGCTGCGGACGTCCAGGACGCCGACGAACACGGCTTGGAACGCCGCGGTGCCGATGACCTCGCCGGTCTGCGGGATGAAGATGTCGTACGCGAGTTCGGTGTTGATGCACGACGTGGTGCGGTCGGTGTCCAGAGCGTTCAGGGCGCATTGCACGGCGAGGGTTGCCGCTGCGGCCTTCTTCTGCTGCGGTGCGATGGACGCCTGCGCGGCCGCTGACAGTTGCGCCGGGTCCAGTCGGCATAGCTGCGGCTTGCTGGAGGCGGTCGGGTCGGGCTTCAGGTCGCCGCAGGCCCGAACGGCTGCCGGCCGGCGCAGGTTGATGGCGGCGGCGTCGTGGTCACCGGTGGTGCCGCCTGCCGGGGCGGCGTAGGCCGGCAGTGCGCCCATGGCTGCGGTAAGGCCGCCGGCGACGACTGCGGCGAGGACAGAGAACCCCCGCGTTCGCTGTTTCACAATGCTTTTCCTCCCGTGAATTCGGCTCCCCGAAGCCCAGCACGGCCACGTGGGGCCTGACTGCTGTATCGCCACGGGACGCTACTCGCATCTCAAAGAGGACCGTCAATGCGCAATAGCGTCTTTGTCGAAGATCTGTCACTATCACGAACGTCTAATATGGCAACGGCCAGCGTCGATGCCGCCCGCGTTTTCGACCATGGTCTCCGGGGTGGGGCTGGTGGCCCCACGACGAATTCATGATCGCGGTTGGGTGCAGGCGCCGACCGGTCGTGGCACGGTGCCGCTGGCGGCGCCGTAGCCGCCGAAGGTGTACCGGTGGGCCGGTGTACCGGTGGGCCGGTGGGCCGGTGGGCCGTGGTGGCGGGCTGGCGAATGACGGTGCGGGGCCGCGTCAGGCTGGGATGCCTGGAGGAAGCGTTGAGCGATGAGCGAGCCGTCGGGTGAAACGGTGACTACCTGATGGGTGACTGAGCCGCTACCGTCCGCACGTTGTGTCAGACTGGCGATCTCGCTGCGTAAGGCGGCGCTATGGGGGTGGATTTGGTGCCTTCGGACTATTACGTCGCGTGGTGGAATCTCGAGAACCTGTTCGATGAGGAGCACTCACCCCGGCGCACGGACAAGGTCGCCCGGGTGATCAGCAACGATATCGCCGGGTGGACGCCGGCGCTGCGGGACCGCAAGGTCGCCCAGCTGGCATCGGTGATCGCACAGATGAACGGCGCCACTGGCCCGGACCTGCTCGGGGTCTGTGAGGTCGAGAACCGGTTTGTGCTGGATCTTCTCGCCGCGGCATTGCACGACCGGTTGCCGGGTCGTCAGTACGGCATCGTGCATGCGGATACCGACGACGCCCGCGGGATCGACGTGGCGTTCCTCTACGACCCGTCGGTGTTGCAGGTTCCCGCCGCCGATGCGGTGTTCTTCCACGTGGTGATGCGCCGCAACGCCACCCGGGAGATCGTGCAGGTCAACTTCCAGACCCACCTAGGGCGCACGTGGGCGGTGTTCGGCAACCATTGGCCCTCCAGGAGTGGCGGGCAGTTCGAGTCGGCCGGGTACCGGCAGATCGCGGGGGAGACCCTGTCGTACTTCCATCAGCGGGTCCTGGAGATCCACGGCCCGGAGGCCGCGGTGCTGGTCATGGGGGACTTCAACGACGAACCGTTCGATACCTCGCTGGTCACACACGCGCTGAGCACCCGGCAGCGGCAACGGGTGATCGAGGCGGACACACCGCGGCTGTGGAACCTGATGTGGCCGGTGGCGGGGATCCCGGAAGGCAGCTTCTACTTCAACAACGAGCCCAACCAACTCGATCAATTCCTGGTCAACGCGAACATGGCCCGCCCGACCAGCCCGCTACGGGTGGAAGCGGACACGGTGGAGGTGCTGCACTTCCCCGGCACCGTCGATCCCGGCGTCTATCCGAAGCCCAGGCCGTTCGGCGGGATGGGTAAGCCGATCGACCAAACCGGATTCTCCGACCATTTCCCGATCGGGGTCCGGGTCACCGAAAACCCTTGATCGAACCGGCGGGTGCAACAGTTCACCCCGCTACTGGCGGGCCGAGGAGCCGGAAACGCGCGGGCCTTCCAGTGTGTGTGCAGGCTATTTGCCCTGAAGTGCTCGGCGCAGCATGGCCTGGTGTTCGGCGTCCGCATGCTGCTGCGGCGTCGATGGCGTGGGTGCCGGCGCCGTGGGTGGGTTGTGGAGTGTGGAGAGGCGCAGTCCGTAGCCGCATTGCGAGGTGGTTGTGATGATGATCGGTGCGGTGATCGATTCCGGCCAGGCGCTGATGTGGAATCGTTCGTTGGAGTCGTCGACGGTCTGGTCGTGCTGGTGGTCGCGGCCGCGGGCATGGACCCGGATCCGGTAGGTGCCGGGTCCGGCTGAACTCAGCGGTGCCAGGTCGGGGCGGGTGGCGGCGGGGGTTGTGGTGAGTCGTTCGATGGTGAGTAGGCCGCGGGGGGCATGCAGGCTGAACTCTGCGACGTCGTCCCAGGCGGCCATTTGTGCCCATTGCGTGGCGGTGTCGAGGGCCGGGCGTTCGGTGAGTGCCTCGGTGCTGACGTGGACGTGGCCGGAATCTATTCCGGTGCAGATGAAGGCGGCGGAGGTGCTCGTGCCGGCTACACCGGTGCTGAAGTCGAGTGTTTCGATGGCGGGGTCGGCGTCGGCGTCGGCGAGGACGAACAGGTGGCCCTGGGCGTAGACGCGTGCCGGTGTCGAGGTCATCGCCGCTCCTGTGGCGTCGTTCGTCGTCCAGTATGGCCGGGGTGTCGCGGGAACGCCGACCGCCGTTCCCGCGACGATGCCCGTGCTGAGACTACGACGTTTCAGGCGCCGATGCCGACGCGGAACGGGTCCCCGCCCAGGACTCGGTAGTCGTAGTAGAACTTTGCCATGACACCGCCTTGCGCGTTGTTCTCGCTTGCGGTGATCATGCAGGCGCTGGCTCCGATCGGCCCGGTGACGTTCGTCGGGGCGTTGATGTTGCATCCGGCGAAGGTGCGGCGGGTGCCGCCGAACGCCAGGCCTTGATAGGTGGAGGCCAGCGGGTACTCGTCGCAGCTCTTTCCGGAGATGCTGGGTGCGTCTCCGCAGGCGCGGCTGCGGTTGAGGTTGGTGGTGGCGGTGTCCACGTTGCGGTTGAGCGGGTTGGCGAATCCGGTGCCGGGCAGCCCGGATCCCTGTGCTTGGGACACGTGGGCGGCCAACGCGGGGTAGCTGCTGCGGCTGTAGAGCACCTGGGCGGGGAACCACGGTACGACGCATCCGACCCGGGCGGGCCGGGACCCGTTGGCGCCGACGGCGTTATCACAGGAGATCTCTGCCATGGACGACGATGCCGTCGCGGGCGGGTATCCCGATGCGTGATTCTGACGGTCTCCGGCGGCCCCACCCGGACGGTTTGAACTGGCCCCACCGGTCGAGTGAATCGGATTTTGTGGCGGCTTGATTTGGCCCCACCGCGCGTGGAGCTGGGAGTATCGACTCTCCGTAGTGGGAGGCCGTCGGATGGCCCGGTCGCGTGTGGAGCTTTTCGAGGCGATTCGCCGGGACTACCGGCGGGGCGTCTCGCTTCGTGGCCTGTCGGAGCGGTATGGGGTGCACCGCCGGGTGGTGCGGCAGGCGGTCGATTCGGCGGAGCCGCCACCGGCGCGGAAGACCCCGGTGCGGGCGGCGCCGAGGCTGGAGCCGTTCAAAGCGGCGATCGACGCGATGTTGACGGCGGATCTGACCGCGCCCCGCAAGCAGCGCCACACGGTGCGCCGGGTGCTGGCGCGGTTGGTCGCGGAGAACGCGGCCGGGGACTTGTCGTACTCGACGGTGCGCGATTACGTCGCGGTGCGGCGGCGGGAACTGGCAGCGGAGGCTGGCCGCGGCCGGCAGGAGGCGTTCATCGTGCAGACACACCGGCCAGGTGAGGAACCCGAGGTGGACTTCGGCGAGTTGTGGATCCGGCTGGCGGGTGTCCCGACGAAGGTCTACCTGTTCGCGCTGCGGCTGTCGTATTCGGGCAAGGCAGTGCACCGCGCGTTCGCGTCCCAGGGGCAGGAAGCGTTCATCGAGGGCCACCTGCACGCGTTCGACGTGCTGGGCGGTCTGCCGACGGTGAAGATCCGCTACGACAATCTGCGCTCGGCGGTGTCACGCGTGCTGTTCGGTCGGGCCCGTATGGAGAGCCAGCGCTGGGTGCTGTTCCGCTCGACCATGGGCTTCGAGGCGTTCTACTGCATGCCGGGCATCGCCGGGGCCCACGAGAAAGGCGGCGTCGAAGGCGACATCGGCCGATTCCGCAGAAATCATTTGGTCCCGGTCCCTTCTCTGAACTAAATCCTGGTCGGTCGACCAACGACGCCTCGCGGAAGCGGCTCAACGACGGCACGACAGGGCGAGCCGGCGTCGGAGCAGGTCGATCTCAGTGATGGTGACGGTGACCTCGTCGCCGATTTGGACTGCTTGGTCTGGTGTCTCGATGGGCCTGGTGGAGAGTTCGCTGAGGTGGATCAGGCCTTCGATGCCGTCCTTGACGCGGACGAAGGCTCCGAAGGGCACCAGTTTGGTGACCGAGCCATGCAGGATCTGCCCCACGTGACAGGTGCGAGCGAAGTCCAGGAAAGGATCGGGCTGGGTGGCGCGAAGCGACAGCCGGGCCTCACCGTTGGTGGTGTCGAAGGTGAGGACTTCGCAGGTGACATGCTGTCCTTCGGAGATGACCTCGGACGGATCCCCGAAGGTGAGCCAGGACAGCTCGGGCATGGTGATGAAGCCGACGCCGGGGAAGGTGGGGTGTTTCGGCCCGTCGTCCAGATCCACGAAGACGCCGAATCTTTCGATGGCCGCCACGGTGCCGGACAAACGCTGTCCTCGGTGAAGCGCCTTGAGAAAGGCCCATAACTGGGGATTCTCGGTCGCTGACCGTGAAAGCATGACCCGCCGTCTCAGGTGATCGACAGTGAGGACTTCGGCGGAGACTCGGTCGCCGGCCTGAAGGATCGCGCCGGGCGATCGTTGGAAGGATCGCCAGGAGTAATCCAGGCAGCCTATGAAGCCGATCGGGTCGTCAGTGAAGCTATCGAGCAGCACCGCTGCGCCCGACGGCGTGACTTCCGCAACGGTTCCCACCAGAGTGTCCCCGACGTTCACGGTCGCCATGAACGCGGTTAGGGATTGGTCGTCTTCCATCGTCTTCATGATTCCAGGTCGCTCGCACGGTGTTCCATGGCGATGCCACCGATGAGAGGCGTTCCTGGTAGGGATGCCGCTGCGGCAGCGGTTCGCGCTGCGATCTTGGAAAAAGAGGGCATGCCGAGTTGGACGGCTGCGGCGCGGCGCTGGACGCCCATGTCGGCCTGGGTGAGCTTCTCCTTGACGGCGGCGAGGCTGACGCGGAGCCCGTCAGCCTCGCCGAGCCAGCCTTCACGCTCTGCTTCGGAGATGCGGGCGGTGAGGTTGTCGCGGATGTCGATCAGGCGTTGCCGCTGGGCGGGATCGACGCGAAGTAGTGGACAGCGAACGCAACTGTGTTCGTGGATGCAGCTGGTCCCGTAGGCGCGTCCGCAGTCGCCGAGGGCAAGGCGGCGGCGTTCGAAGTGGCCGAGGAACTCGTCCCATTCCGCGTCGCTGGGGTGCCGGTATTCTTCGCTGGGTCGCAGGCCGCGGCGGCGGGCGATGAAGGCCCTGTGGCCGTTGATGGCCTCCTCTGGGTAGACGGCTTTGTAGCCCATCGTGGTGTTGATGTCTTTGTGTCCCAGGAGCAGTTGAGCGATGTGCGGCGGCATCCCGTTCATGATGGCGTCGGTGGTGAAGATCCGGCGGAAGTCGTGGGGTGCGAAGTCCAATGGTTTGCCGGTGACGTCGGTGAGCCCGGTGCGGGCGAGAGCGTCGCTGACCAGGACGCGGATTCCGGAGATCGGGATGGGCCGGGTCTCCAGTGCGATGGTGCGTTGGAAGAGCAGAGGAATCGGCAAGTTCCAGATCTTTTCGTGGTGGTCGTAGGCCACCACGAGTGGGACGCTGCCGTCGCGGTTGCGGATCCGGCAGACGATCGTAGAGAGCACGTCTGCCAGTTCCGGTGAGATGACCAGCAGTCGTTCCTCGTCGGTTTTCGACGGAGGGATCTGCAGCAGTGGGATCAGTTCGCCGGTGGCTGGGGTCCGGTATTGGACCAGGCTGTGGTGGGACAGTTCGGTGAGTTCCTCGACCCGGATTCCGGTCATGCGCAGCACCTCGACCGCCGCCCAGGCCCAGAACGCGTTGTCTTCTTCGCGGATCAGGTCGCGGCGCCGGCCGGTGGCGGGTTCCTCGGCCCAGATGCGCGGTGAGTGGCGGGCAAGTTGGGCGAGTCGCAAGGTGACGCCGTCGATGGTGAAGGTGTCGCCGGGCTGGGTGGCTCGAGCTGCTGCCAGCCGGTCGGCGGCGGTTTTGCGTTCGCGGTCGACGGCTTCGACGAGGGCTGGCAGGACCGGTAGCCGATCGCGGGTGCGTTGGTCCATGCGGGCCTTGCGCCGGGAATTCATTTTCTTGTGCTGGATGTCGGTGGCCCGGATCGGGCAAGGGGCGGCCCATGGTCCCCAGCGGGCCGGGTCGTCGAGAGCCCATTGGGCCAGGTCGAGATAGAAGCTTCGCACGGTCGTGAGTGCGTCGGTGGCGGTGTCCCGTTCGACCGTCGTTTCGGTGATCTCGCCGTCGGCGCCGCGGGACCGGACAACCCTGGTTCGGATCCGCTGCTTCCAAGCGCTGGCGGTTTCCGGGCTCAGCCGCACGGAGTCGATGCCGGGGTGATGGCGTTCGAGGTCCTTCCAGAACCAGAGCACCAGGGTGGTGGCCAGGGACGTGAGGGTGCCGTAGTCGATCGCGGGCTGCCGTTCACGCAGGTAGTCGACCAGCAGGTCCCGGACCGGGCGAGAGGCCACCTGATACCGGTCGACGAGCTGCTCAACCAGGACCTGGCCGGCAAACACCGGGCTGAACATGCGGACCGTGGGCGGGGCGTCCGCAGGGAACAGACCGGTCGAGTGAAGCAGTTGATAGAAGACCGGGCTGTGCCTGCCGGACCGGGTCGGTCCGGGGAAGACCTCCCTGCTGACCCTCATCAGCTCGAGGCAGTCGCCGATCGTCACGTTGCGAACCAAGCCACCCTTCGCGGCCATGACCAGCGCGACCTTCTCGATGGCGGGAACCATGGTTGAATCGCCAACGGTGCCGGCCATGCGGGCTGTCCGCAGTTCAGCGACGCCTTCGGGATCGCGGACCTTGGCCATCTCGTTGGCGATCCTCAGCGGCGACGTGGTGGCCATGAGCCAACCGAGCGACGGCCGCAGGTAGTCGCCGCCGATCAGCTGGATCAGGCCCGTGCCGAGGATCTTGCGGACATAGCCTGGGTGCCGGTCCAGGAGCCCGGCCGATGCAAGATCGGTCAACACTTGAAGTCGCCAATCCCGGTGGCCGTCACGGCCGGCGCCGGTGGCCTCCCACCGCTGCTGCCAGCTCTGCCCGGGATAGAGCTCCAGCCAGTCGAGAACGGCCTGCAACGACGCCTTGCGATGGCAGCGGGACTGAGAATCGTCGCCGCGGAACGGTGCCGCCGCCATCCGGCCCTCCAAGACCACCCGGCTCTCGCGGGTCCTCGGCCAGGCACCGGGAACCAGGCGCGGTGGGAACTTCTCCAGCAGCGCTTGGGCTTCGCTGCTGACCTGCCAGGTCCGCGGCGTCTGCAGTCCGACGGTCGTTGTGGTCACGAGCCCCTCCGGCCGAACAACACGTCCAGGCTCTCCTTGCGATAACCCAGAGGCTCGGGTTCCGCAGGAGGCCGGGGCTCGGCCCGACGCCGGTGATGGGCGACCACCGCGTCGATGACGTCCGCGGGGGTCGGAGTCGTATAGATCTGGGTGGTGGTCAACGAAGCATGACCGAGAACCCACTGGATGTCAGTGATCGGCATGCCCGGGTCACGGGCCAGACGGTAGGCCGCCGTGTGTCGCAGGTCGTGCAGCGACCAGTTCGACCCCAGCAACGCGTTAGTTCGGACGAACATCGCCCTGGCCGCGTGATAGGTCAGCGGCCGGAACGGCCTGCGCAGCGTCCACCACAACGGGTCATCCGGTCCCGCCGGCGCCGAGCCGTGGATTTGCTGCTGGTAGAGCCGCAGCCAGACGAACGCGTCCGGCGACGCCGGAAGCTGCTGCATCGCTCGGGATCCCTTCCGCACCACGGTGATCAGCTGCTGTCCCGGATCCGCGCCGCTGCGCAGCACTCCCAGCAGCTCCGCGGCCCGCGCCCCGGTTGACACCCAAAAGGCGACCAAGGCCCGGTCCCGGTCGCTGGACAACCGCGCGAACAGGTCGTTGAACACCTCGTCCGGGATCTGCCGCGGAATCCGCTTGGGCTGTCGAGGCCGATACAGACCAGCACGCTTGGGCTCGAACCGATCCATCGGGTTGTGATGCGCGTGCGCTCGCTTGGCTCTGGCCAGCGGGAACGGATTCACCAACGGCCCAGTCCCGGCGTCCAGGTGGAAGCCATAGAAGCTGCGCAGCACCGTCTCGCAGTGCGCGATGGTCGAGGGTGCGTACCTATCGCCGGGCAGTCGTTTGCCGGTCACCGCGTTGACCCGTTTCGGCCTCACCACCACGGGCTTGTCCGGCGCCCGCCAATGCGGTCGGACCGGCTTCGCGCCGATCTGGATCCAACGAGAGAAGTCCCGCGCCTCGATCCGGGTCGCCTCCCGCCAGGCGATCTCTACCGCCCAGAGGAACCGGAACCAGCGCAGCAACGCCATCCCATACGAGCGCTGGGTCGTCGCCGCGCGCCCGGCGGCCTGCAACTCACCGAAGTACGCGGCGACAGCATTCACCGGCTCACCCGAGGAGTCCAGCAGCCGATACGGCTCCCACGGATCACCAGTCGCCGCCAGCGACCCCGCCCGCGGCACGACCAGCGACCGCAGATTCCGGGACGGATTTTCATCTTCGACCACGGGCAGCGACCGTAGTCAACCGGATCTTCAACCGCACTCTGAGCAGGAGCGGTGCAGCAAGTAGTTCAGTCAACAGGACGGAGGTCACTTCCCTCGCAGAGCTCAACGCGATGATCGAGGACGCGGACCGGGCCGACGACGACCGGCGCCTTGAGCACCGGGTGCGCACTGTCGGGCAGGACTTCGGCGTCGAGCAGCCACTGCTGGCCACGCTGCCCGTCGACCGATTCGAGCCGGGTCGGGTGCTGACGCCAAAGGTGAACCGCTACGGGCTGGTCGGGATCCGCCAGTCGCACTACTCGGTGCCGGCCCGGTTCATTGGCCTGACCGTGCGGGTGGTGCTGCGCGCATCCGAGGTCGTCGTCTTCGACGGCCGCACCGAGATCGCCCGACATGAACGATCGGTGGTCAAGAAGTCCCAGACGTTCGTCCTGGACCACTACCTGGAGGTGCTGCTGCGAAAGCCGGGCGCCCTGCCCGGGTCGACCGCGCTGGCGCAGGCCCGCGAGTCCGGGGTTTTCACCATGGCGCACGAGGCGTTCTGGGCGGCCGCGGTGAAGGCCCACGGTGACGCCGACGGCACGCGGGCGCTGATCGATGTCCTGCTGCTGCACCGCCGGTTGCCGGCCGCGGACGTGATCGCCGGGATCACGATCGCCTTGCATGCCGGGGCCACCAGCGCGGACGTCGTCGCGATGGAGGCACGCCGGGCGCAGCAGGTCAGCCGCCCCGACCCGGGCAGCACCGGCGCTGAACCGGTGATCACCGCCCGGGACCAGCGGCGGGTGGTCAGCCTGACCGAGCGCCGGCTGGCCGCGCTGCCACCGGACTCCAGGCCGTTGCCCTCGGTCGCGCAATACGACCAACTGCTACGCCGCCGCGCGGCAGGACCTGCACCACCACAGCAAGGAGAAGTGTCGTGAACCGTCCCCGCCGCGCCCTGACCGAACCCGCCGCCGAAGCCGCCGTCGACCAGGCCTGCCGCATGCTGCGCCTGCCCACCATGCGCAACCGGGTCGGTGAGCTGATCACCGTCGCCGAGAAGGAGCAGCTCACCTACCGCGGGTTCCTTGCCGAGCTACTCCTGGCCGAGTGCGAGGACCGCGACCGGCGCCGCTCCGAACGTCGCATCAAGGGCGCCGGGTTCCCGCGGGAGAAGTGGCTCACCGATTTCGACTTCGATGCGAACCCGAGCATCAACCCGCCACGATCAACACCCTCGCCGGCTGCGGCTGGGTCCGTTCCGGTGAGCCGCTCTGCCTGATCGGCGACTCCGGCACCGGCAAGTCCCACCTGCTCATCGGCCTGGGCACCGCCGCCGCGATGGAAGGCTTCCGGGTCCGCTACGTCCTCGCAGCGAAACTGGTCAACGAACTCGTCGAGGCCGCCGACGAGAAGGTGCTCAACAAGACCATCGCCCGTTACGGCCGGGTCGATCTGCTCTGCATCGATCTATGCCGAGACCGCGACTATGCCGAGGGCTTCCGCGATCTGGCTTGCCCGACGGCGGTTTGAGGCTCAGTCCTCGGCATAATCCGGGGTCATGTCGTACTCGTCGACGTCCAAGACCGCTCCGGTGGCCTGGAGGAAGTCCAGAATCTCCCGGTCGAGATGCCAGCCGAGCAGGTTCGGGGCCTCACCGGAGGGGCTGCTGCGATCGTGCTGCTCGGCTTCCTGGTCGTTGAAGTAGCGCACGACTTCCAGGACGGCGCCAGATTCTTCGTCCTCGGTGTGTAAGCGGCTGGCCAGTGCGGCGATCGCCGCGGTGTGTGGGGCGAGTCGTTCGATGATGCGGGCGATCTGCTCGTCAACACATAGCCCCGGTTCGCGGCAGACGATCTTCCAACAGTGTTGGACCGGGATGGCCTTGGGCTCGGTGCGGCGGCTGCCGCGGACGGTGGTCTCGTCGGGCTCGAGTCCGAGGATGGCTGCCATCTCGGTCGCCGAGGTGCTGCGGCTGAATAGGGCGAAGTAGGCGTACTGGCTGACGTGCACCGATGAAGGATAGAAGCCGTCGTGGTCCGCGGGTGCCCGATATTTGACCCGGCCTGGAACGCCTGGTCCTGCCTATAAGCCGTCGAGGAATGCGAGGGTCTTGTCCGCAGGGCGATAACGACCGGGCTTGGCGGTCAGGGGCGTGGTCAGGGCCAGCGCCTGCTCTTTGGTGGACATGTCGGCGTGGACGTAGGCGTCGGTGGAGCGGACGTTGGCGTGGCCGAGCCAGAGCGCGATGACGGTGGTGTCGACGCCTGCCTGCAGCAGCGACATCGCGCAGCTGTGCCGAAGGACGTGCGGGTGGACGTCTTTGTCGCGCAGCGACGGGCAGCATTCCGTGGCGGTCTTGGTGTGGGTGTTCAATCGTTGGGCGACGGCGTCGCGGCTGAGGCGGCGGCCGGTTCGGGTGGGAAACAGCGGGTCATTGGGGCGTCCGGCGCGCTCGTTCATCCAGGACTTGAGCAGAGCTTGAACCGGGCCGCCAAGCGGAACGATGCGCTGCTTGCGGCCCTTGCCTTCGCAGCGGACCGCGGCGCCGGCGCCCAGGCTGATGTCGGCGCAGTTGAGGCTGGTGAGTTCGGAGACGCGCAGCCCGGTTTGGATGGCCAGGGCGATCATCGCCTTGTCACGCCGGCCTTCCCAGCGGTTGGAGTCCGGTGCGGCGAGCAGGGCCTCGACCTCGGCATCGGTCAGGAAGGTGATGATCCGCTTGTCGAACCGTTTGGGCGGGATGTCCAGGACACGCTGGATAAGCAGGGCGTGCTCGGGGTGCTGGAGCGCGGCGTAGGAGAACAGGGACCGGACCGCGGTCAGGCGGACGTTGCGGGTTCTGGTGCTGTTGCCCCGGTCGTCCTCCAGATGGTTCAGGAACGCCGACACGGTCTCCGCGTCCAGGTCGGTCCAGTCCAGATTCGCGGGCGTGGTGCCGGTCCGCTGCTGGACGAAGACCAGCAGCAGGCGCAGTGCGTCGCGGTAGGCGGCGACGGTGCGCGGGCTGGCCTGGCGCTGCCGGGCCAGCCGCTCGGTGAAGAACGTTTGCAGTGTGGCCGCGATCAGCGTCATGAGCGGGCCGCCTTTCCGATGCCTTCACGGCGGGCCGCGGCCAGCGCGAGCAGTTCGGGGGCCGCGGACAGATACCAATAGGTATGGGCCGGTTCGCGATGTCCCAGATAGGTCGACAGCGAAGGGATCCTGGCCTGGACATTGTCCTCGGTGCGATACCAGTGCAGCAGGGTCCGGACGGCGAAGGAATGCCGCAGGTCATGCAACCGCGGCGGATGAGGTGCGTCGGTGCCGACGCCGGCACCGGTGACGAGCTGCCGGAAGGTGAGGCTGACGACGGCGTAGACCAGCCGCCGGTGAGTCCGGGAGATGAAGAACGCGGAGTCCTTGGGATGCGGTGCGGTCGCGGAGCGAAGCGTGTCGTACTCGCGCAGCGCCTGCATGACGCTGGCGTGCAGCGGGACCAGCCGGGACTTGCCGAACTTCGATTCGCGGATCAGTAACACGCCCTGCGCCCAGTCGATGTCGTCGTCGTCGAGGCCGATCGCCTCGCCGATGCGCAGGCCGGAGGCTGCCAACAGGCCGAGCAGGGTGTGATAGGTAGCCGCCCGGAACGGCGGCCCAATGGCGTCGGCCTCCGTGAGCAGCGCGGTGATGTCGGCGCTGGAGTAGAGGAACGGCGGACGCCAGCGCTGCCGATGCGGCACCAGTCCCATCGGTGGGATCTCGGTAGCCGGGTCGATACCGCTCAGATAGCGGGCGAAGCCCCGGACCGCGGTGATCCGCCGCGGGCTGACGGTCGTGACCACCTCGTCCTCGCGGAGCCGGACCCAGGCCAGGGCGGCCTGGATCGTCACCGTGGACTGGCCGCGCTCGTCCAGGAACGCGACGAAGTCCGGCAGCAGCCAGGCGGCCTCCGCCATCTGGTGTCCCAGCGAGCGACGAAGTTGCAGATAGTCAGCAAGATGCTCGCGCAGCCCGTTCATGCCGCGGCCCCGGGCCACGGCTGGGCGACCTGCCGCAGCGCCGCGAGGTCGACTTTTGCATAGAGCGCGGTCGTGGCCAGATCCTGGTGCCGCAGCACCTGACCGATCGCGGTCAACCCCGCGCCCTGACGCAGCATCTGCTCGGCCAGAGCATGCCGCAACCGATGCGGCCCCACCCGGGCCAGCCCAGCTCGAAGACAGGCCCGCTTGACGACGTCGCTGACCAGATCCGCCCGAATCGGTGCCCAGGGAGCTCGACAGGTCAGGAACAGGTGACGGTCATCGAGCCGGGGCCGAGGGCCGGACAGATAGGAGACCACGGACTCACCGGCCTCGACCGGCAGCGGAAGCCGGTCCTCGCGCCGTCCTTTGCCCCGGACAACGATCTCACCACTGCGCCAATCGATGTCGTCGAGCAGCAGCCGGGCCACCTCGATCGACCGCAGCCCCAGCCGCGCGACCAGCATCAGAATCGCGTAGTCACGGACCTCAACCGCAGTGTCGCGCGGACAGCGATCCAAGAGCAGTTGGACCTTGGACGCCGGCATCGTCGGTGGCACCGAGGCCAGCCGCCAGCCGCCGACCGGCGGCACCGCCGCGCCCAGCTTCCTCGGGATAAGCCCGTGCAGATGGAGGAACCGCATCAGGGACCGAAGCTCGGCCACCCGGCCCTTCGCGGAGCCCGATGAGATTCGCCCACACTCAGACAGCAGAAACGCGTTCAGATCCGCTCCGGTCAACCGGTCCGGTGCGACCTGGCCGCCGGCCATCGCATGGTCGGTCAGGAATCGACGAGCCGTGTTCACATAACGCAGCATCGTGGCCGCCGAAAGGCCCCGTTCCCGGTCCATCCAGCAGCGATATCGATTCAGCAAGACATCCAGCGGAGTAGCTGCGACCTGCGACTCGGGCACCACGCCCAGCTCTCTCAGAAACGTCAGCAGCGGCAACCAGCCCCGAGCTCCGGCCAACCCTCGACGGCCAACTCCTCGCTGGTCGGCCGATAACGCGGTCAGCCGATCCTCGCTCAGATCGGCAGCCTCGAGCCGTTCCCGGCTCAGCCACTGCCCCACCAGGCTGAGATCCGTAAGCATGTTCCTGACCGTCAGAGGCGAATAGCCACGCTGTTTGAGCCAGACCCGATAGCCCTCGACCTGCCCGGCCAGTGCGCCGGCCTTCCTGCGCGGAGTCCCCATCATCGTCACCCCTCTCGCAGGGAGCGTGTGCTCCTCGCAGATCAGGGCTGTGCCCACTCATCGGACTATGCCGATACCATCGCGCCGTCTTTCACCCGATCGAGGACGACGGTGCCGGCGTACGACCTTGCAGTGCAGAGCTGCGTACGCCATGAAGTACACAGCGACATCGACATCCGCAAGCTCAGCGGAGAGCCGGCGGCCGAGCCGCCACCAGCGCATAGGAATGATCGACTACTGGCATGGACGTTCGCAGACGCGGTGAGGTCCGGAACTGTCGATGATGGTGCGTTGAAGTTCAGGCGCGGGCGCTCCGCATTGCCTCCACCAACGCCGTGCGTACGGGTTCGTGGATGAGCGGCGGCAACTCTTCAGGCCGGAACCAACGAATCTCGTCATGTTCATCGGGAGCGGCGTTTGTCGGCGTCCCCTCCCACTCGTCGACAAGCCAGGCGCTGAAGCGCACGGATTGCTCTCCGCGGCCTACCTCCAGCCGAGACAAGTGGACTGCCGAGCCTGTCGTTATCAGCACGCCGAGCTCCTCGTGCATCTCCCTGGCGAGCGCAGCCAGTTCTGTCTCGCCTGCGTCGATGTGTCCGCCGGGCAGATCCCACACGTCCGGGTAGACATGGCGATTCGGACCTCGGTGGACGAGCAGGACTTGACCTTCGCGAACCAGTGCCGCGGTGACGATCTCGGGCATGGGCGGGATTGTGGCACGACCCTCTGACGAGAACCTCCGCAACTGGCGAACCGGGTGCGCGGGCACGTCGTCGCTGGCCTCCAGTAAAGGCCGGTCAGATGGTTTGCGGCCAACGCTCAACCCGACTATGCGCGGGTCGTGCAGGGCGATAGATACTGGCCCGATGATCGACTTGCCGCACGGTCCGTCGGGCCTGTCGAAGTTCCAGTGGTCGCAGGACGACTTCGCGAACATGGGTTGGCACGACTGCCGGGTTCATGCCGTCAGCATCGGCGAGTATGACGACGACACGCTGCCACCCGCAAGGTTGCTGCTTGACCTCGACTACATCGCGCGCTGGGTGTCACCGGCTCGCGGTGACGAGCACTTCAGCTTCTGGATCGCTCCGGCGACTCTCGTGTTCGAGGGAGCGTGGAGCATCAGCGGTCAGCTTGGTCCGCTGCACGAGGTCCTGGAGATCGCCGACATTCATCAACTCGACGCGGCGGACAGCAGCATAGATCCGTGGTGGCACATCGAGGGTCATAACTTCGACCTCCGTCTCCGAGCCGCCGGCTACACCCAGTTCGTACGGTTGCCCCCACGGCACGTACTCCGGCAAAGTCTCACATTGGGTGAGCGGGGCGGAATCAACTTCGCCGAGGAACCCTTCGCTTGATCCTCAATAGGTAGCCACGATCCGGGTGCCTGCCCACGTCCACCGAATACTCAGCCTTCGTGGCCGACTCGGGTTGCCGGACCTGCCCGCCATCGCAGCGTCCCGAATGCTTCTCGTCCCCGCCCTCTGCACCTGGACCCGTACGCCGACAGGCCGTTCGGCATAGTTCCGGTCTCGGCATAGATCAATCTATGGGGATGTCGGCATAGATCGATGAGCTCGGCTACATGGAACTCGACCGGCGCGGCGCCGAACTGCTGTTCCAGGTCTTGACCGAACGCGAGGAGAAGAACAGCGTCGCGATCGCGTCAAACGAGTCGTTCTCGGGCTGGACCAAGACCTTCACCGACCCGCGGCTCTGCGCCGCGATCGTCGACCGGCTCACCTTCGGCGGCAACATCATCGAGACCGGCACCGAATCCTACCGTCTGGCCCACGCCCGCCAGAAGACCCTCGCCACGGCCACGGACTGACTCGCGCCATGACCGATCCCGCAATCCCCACACCAGCCGAACGCGAAGCACTCAACGCGGCCCTGCTTGCCACCGGCACCGAGACCGGCTTCTGGGACGACGATGGACGCCCCGCACCCTGGCCCGACGACATCGACCAATGGCAACCCGAGACCAACGAACCCACCACCGGCCAACCCGGCGAACAACCCTTCTGACCAGGGAACCTTGGAAGATCCGCCGTCACACCACGTCCTGCGGGCTGGACCTCACGCGTTGTTCGGTGTCATCAGCGCAGGCTGATACCGTCCGCGGCCGGAGAACGAATCAGTCTTCGGTGGCGATAGAGGGAGATTGCGGTGCTCGCAGACGGCAACACTTCAGGGCCAGGCGAAAGGACAGACGGCTGGCTTGTCGACACCCGGACGTCATACGACACCGTCGCCGGCAGCTACGCCGACTTCGTCCGCGATTCGTTGGCCAGACAGCCATATCTGCGTGCTGCGCTGGCGCTGTTCGCAGACCTGGTCCACGCCGCTGGCGGCGGGCCGGTGGCCGATCTCGGCTGCGGCCCTGGCCACGTCACCGCCCACCTCCAAAACCTCGGAGTCGAGGCATTCGGCATGGACCTGTCGCCCGCGATGGTCGACATCGCCCGGCAGGACCACCCCGGCTTACGGTTCGAGGTGGGCTCGATGACGGATCTTCAGCTTGCCGACGGATCGGCCGCTGCGCTGCTCGCTTTCTGGTCGCTGATCCACATCCCGGACGATCTAATCCCCACAGTCCTCGAAAATTTCCGGCGTGTGCTGCGACCTGGCGGACCAGTGTTGATCGGCTTCCATGTCGGCGACCAGTCCCGCCTGAAGACCGAGGGCTACGGCGGCCATCCGATGAAGGTCTACGTCCATCGCCGTCGGCCCGAGCAAATGTCCGCCTGGCTACGCGACGCCGGTTTCACGGTCAACGCGCAGATGGTCTTCGATCCAGATGAGAGCTCTCCAGGAGCAGTCCTCATCGCACACCTAACACCCGGTAACTGATCTGAGGCTCTACCGGACGCCACCTGGGGCCAAATCAAGCCGTCACACCACCGCACGCCTCAACCCCGGCGGGGCCACATCAAACCGTCCGGGTGGGCCACCGCAAGCCGTCAGAATCAGATGCGGTCAGCACGAGGTTCCAGGTAGTGGTGCAGTAGCCGATCGCTCCGAGCACGGTGGCCGTGGTGCGGGCCCCGGCGTCGCCGGCGCGTATGACGCCGTTGGCGGGTGCGAGGGACTGGACCGGGAACGACGTCCCATTGAGGACGCAGTCACCGCTGGCGGACAACGTGCCGGTGACGGTGGAGTTGAGCGCGGCTCCCCAGCCCGTGTTCGGCGCGACGGCTCCGTTGCGTTGGCCGATCGGAAAGATCAAGGCACGCTTGAGCAGTGAAGCGTTCAGCGTCCTCTCGGGTCTGGTCGCCTCCGCGATCGGCGTTCGCCGGATTCCGGTTCCCGGCCGACGCGATCATGGTCGCAGTGCGCTGGTACCTGCGCTACGGCCTGTCCTACCGCGACGTCGAGGAACTGCTAGCCGAACGCGGCATCCAGGTCGATCACGTCACGGTGTACCGGTGGGTGCAGCGATTCACCCCACTACTGGCCGACGCCGCCCGCTTCGCCCGCCGTTCGCCCGGTGACCGGTGGTTCGTGGATGAAACGTATGTGAAGGTCAACGGCGTCTGGCGATACGTCTACCGGGCGATCGACCAGCACGGCCAGGTTATCGACGTGCTCCTTACCGTCCGCCGAGACGCCGCTGCTGCCCGCCGGTTCTTCAGCCGGGCACTGCGTACCCTCAAAGTGATGCCAGCCGAGGTGGTCACTGACGCCGCACCGGTCTACCCGGCCGTGCTCGACCAACTGGTGCCGACCGCGTGGCACCACGTTGAGCAGTACGCCAACAATCCGATCGAGGCCGATCACGGTCAGCTCAAGCGTCGACTGAGACCGATGCGCGGACTACAGACGGATCGCACTGCGCAGGTGGTGATCGCCGGCTACGCCTTCCTGCAAAACCTGCGCCGCGGCCACTACGAACTCGCAGTCTGCACACGGCCTGCACTGCGGCTCGCCGCGGCGTTCACCGAACTCGCCCGCGCAATCTGATCCCTACCTGGCGCAGACGTCAGCGCGTCTGCGGTCCTCAAAACGCAACACTGCCCCCCTGGGTCGGAGACATGGCGAAGGGTGTCGATGATCCGTGTGTGACGACAGACCTCAACACCCTCTGACCGCACTTTACGTGAAGATCGATGACTGGCTCGGACGGCCTCGGCGGGTCGGACGCCCGCCGAAGCTCTGGGATGCCGAGTTGCTGACGATCGCGGTGGCCCAGGCTCTGCTCGGGATCCGTTCCGAGGCCCGCTGGCTACGGTTTCTTCCCATACGGCTACCCGGCGCGTTTCCCTATCTACCGGGCCAGTCGGGCTACAACAAGCGGCTACGCGCGGCGTTGCCACTGTTGAAACGCGCGATTCGGGCAGTCGCCGCGGACACCGATCTGTGACACGACGACGTGTGGGTCACCGACTCGACCCCGGTGGAATGCGGCCGATCTCGGCCGACCGCGCAACGCTCGGACCTGGCCGGCTGGGCCGGATATGGCTACTGTGCCTCGCACTCACGCTGGTTCTGGGGGTTGCGCCTGCACCTGGTGTGCACCCGTCGGGTCTGCCGATCGCCTGGAGCCTGGCCACCCCGAAGGTCGACGACCGGCAGGTCCTGACCGGCGTGCTGGGGGAAAATCCCGGCCTGGTGGGTGCCCGCGCCGGTCAGCTGATCATCGCGGACAAGGGATACATCTCCGCTGAACTTGACCGCTGGCTCGCCGAACGTGGGATCCGACTCTTGCGGCCGTCCTACCGCAACCGGACCCCACGACCGGACGAACACCTCCTCAAACCGGTCCGTCAGTTGATCGAGTCGGTCAACGACACCCTGAAAGGCCAACTCGACCTCGAACTGCACGGCGGCCGCACCATCGAAGGCGTCGGCGCCCGGATCGCTCAACGCCTGTTCGCGATGACTGCCGCCATCTGGCACAACCGGACCACCGGCTAACCCGTGACCAGATCACCCATCGCCTACGACCACTGACTCAGTTAGGACTTACTCGTCTAGTCAGCTGGCGACACCACGGAGCCTGGAGACTTCTGTGAGTCTCGCCACTCCATATTGAATGGACATGCATGTGGATCGATGTCAGTATCCGTTGGTATCGAACTTCTGTCATTGGGCAACGACACCTTCGCGGGGGCGGGTGGATCGGCGGCCGTTGACAGTTGAGTAGGTTCGTTGCCGGACCTTTGCGGAGGTCATCGCTCTTTCGCCCCCCTTCACCACGGGGGTGCTGCGTTGCGTGTGAGGCGGAAATCCGGTCGTCGGCAACCGGTCGGGGTCAGGCTACGGCGTGTGGCCATGGCGGTATTGCTCATCCTGCCGACGATGGTCCTGACTAACCACTTGAGCGCGGGTCCGGCCAGCGCAGCAGTGTCTGCGCCCCTGGTCATCGGTTTGACTGATCGCTCCCAGGTCTTGGCGGCCTCCGCCACGACGACTGCGTCCTACCTCAAGATGGCGGCGTACGTGCCGGACGGGGCCGCTACGGCAAGCCTTCAGCGGTGGACCTTCGAGAGCATCGTGAAGACGTACCTCGGCTACGTCTTCAAGGTGCGCAACGTGGCGTCCGGCCTGTGCATGGAGCCCAACGCTCATTTCGGCGTCTATCTGCAGCCGTGCAACCTCTCCGGATCCTGGCTCTACACGGACGCGGCCCCAGTTACCGGGACCGGATACCGCCTGCGGGTCTGGTCCAACGCCTCGGCTGGGGAATGTCTGAACGCGGACAGCAATCCGCCGGCCAACCCGAGCCGGATCAACCCGGATTCGTGTTATCCCACCAGCAACGTGCCCGGCGAGCGGTGGCGGGTGCGACCGGGAGCGGGCATCTGCGCCACCGTCAACGTCACCGCCACCTGCCAGAGCTACAACCCGCCGCGTACCGGGCTGTTCGGTAACTGGAATCAGTCGCTCACGTCATTCGCCAACGCAAGCAATGCCGAGGTCACGGACTATCTCGGCGGTAGGACCGTCGACAGTCAATTCTTCGACAGGGTGCCCGACTGGTTCGAGGTCGGCTGGCTAAACGCGCACACGACCGGGAACGGCACCACCCCGCCGACCACGACCGACGAGGCCTACTGGCTGGAGACCGCGCCCGGATTCACCCAATACCACAGCCTGAGCACCGCGCCCGGCGGCTCGGTCGGTGACGGTCTCAACCACACATATATGGCGCTCAGCTCGGCCAACGGGAAGGTCGACATCCTGTACGACTACGACACGGTCGGCACCACCACACACTCCGAGGGATCAGGCATCTCCTACCTCGAGACCGGCCTCACCAAGCACGACGACGGCAGCGCGGTCCTGCCCAGCGGCATCCAGCACCGGGTGCAGGCGCTCGACCCGATCGTCGGTGTCTGGCAGCGGCTGCCCGCCACCGCGACGGTGGTCAACGACCGGCAGTGCAACGGTCCCTCGACAATGCTGCCGTCGGCGCCGCCGAACTGTGTCAACGTGACGGTCAAAGCCGTCGCGGGGCAGAACGGCGGATCGGACATGGACAACATCGGCTTCACCCAGCCCGTCGCGGCGGCGTTCACCGGCCCTCTCGCCAGGCCAGTCGCGCCCACCACGATCAACGGCGTGGACCAGCGCAAGCTGCACAGTTGCATGCAGGACACGCCGACCGATTGCCTGCGGACGGTGCCTGGCCTCAACGCCTGCGTCGCGGCCCGCCTGCAGTGCAACGCCGGCACGTCCACTCCGGCGAAGATCAACCGGGCCCGGCGGGCGCCGATGACCGCTGCGCAGGCCAAGGTGGCGGCCCGAAACGAAATCCACGCCGCGAACGGCAAGCCACTGCCTGTGGGAACCGCCATGAAGGTCGCGACCGTAGCAGCCCGAACCTTCAATGCCGCGCATCAGCGACCGCTGGCCGGTCTCCCGTCGGACGAGTCTCTGCTGGTCGTCTCGGGGACCACCACCGTCTCCGGATTCCAGCACGGCCGCGCCGCCGGTGGCCCCTACCGCGGGTTCACGCTCACCTATCAGGCGGGCACCGGCGCTCTGCTCGACGCCTGCCTGGGCACCGATTGTCAGCGCCGATGAACCCGGGAGAACCCCTGATGCATGCCCGCCGACTTCTCACCGCGATCGTCGCCGTCGTCCTGGTCATGCTCGGGTCGGGCGGCCCGGCCCATGCCCGGCCCTCCGGCGACGGCGACCGCCCCGCCTGGACACTGATCACCAGAACCGACACCACGAAAGCCGGCCCCGCGCGGGCCGCGGCGCCGGCCGATGACCTCAAGACCGAATGCGCCAAACACTCGGAAGCCGAAACCGACCAGGGCTGGCCCGCCGGACGCTATGACCAGTGCTTCCTGAAGATCAAGAAAGCGTTCATCCTCACCGACCTGGAAACCCAGCAACGACTAGGCGAGATCGACTTCTCCTCCTCACTGCTCGTCCACTCCTACGACAACTCCCGCCGCGTCGACTACACCTTCAACTTCGACGAGTTCAGCGTCGATCTCCGATACGGCCCGGAGGTCTACAGCGACACGACTCTCACGGTCGCCTTCGGCGGTTGCGGCGCTCTGGTGACCTGCTCGCCGGCCTTGCCGCAGATCACCAACACTGCCGCAGGGTGGGCTCTGGCGCCGAGCCGGAACTACGATCTGACCGTCACCTCGAACGACGACGCGGGCACGGGAACCTACAAGATCGTTCGATCGTTGATCACCATGGACTTCGCGGTCGTCTCGGCGAACCCGCGGATCCTGGGATTCAACAGTACGGTCGCGTTCTCCCGCAGCCGGTTCGACACCGCCGGCCTGGCCCTCGGCGGTGTCGCCACCGGCAACAAACTGTCCGGCGCGGTCATGTCGGACTACATCCCGACCGCGGTATTCGACAAGAGCGCGACCAGCCCGTACCGGGCCGAGGCCAAACACATCGACGACGCCCTGCACCACACCTCGCTGACCTTTCCCAGCTTCAGCAACAAGTTCGTTCCCGGCGAAGGAGCCTTCCCGCTGCACCGGCTCATGGACAGCATCGCCAAGGACAACAACCACGACGCGTCGGTCAGGGTCTGCGTCGCCGTCTGGGGTCCGAACTACGCCCAGCCCCGGCCGCCGGGCCGCGACTGCGACGAATACCCCTTCCAATCCACCTACGAAGGCTCGTACACCTCGACAAACGGAAACCCCTTCCAATGGAACGGGTCGGCCCGCGCGATCGACAGCACGCAAAATCAGAACGGCGGCACACACCTGCAGCAGTTCTACATCAACAATCGCATTCTCGACGAGAACGTCGGCTCCGGCCAAACGGGCCCTACCGACCCCTTCCGTGTCGCGATAACCGGCTGACCACTTTGACTGTCTGACGCCTATCGCCTCACCGCGGCTCGTGGATCGCGAATATGATGATCCACGAGCCGCTCGTCGTGAGGGAGTGACATGCCATCGGTCATCGGGCGTCATGAGCTGACCCTGGTCCCGGAGTACCGGGTCGTCAGCCTCCGGGACGCCCAGCGCGGCGGCCTCGAGGGTTCCTCCGAGGCCATCGCCGAGGCCGGCCGGACCGTGGCCGCTTCGGCGCCCTCCGGTCTCTACTTGAGCGTCAGTCAGGATCAGTTGCCGGTCCGTCTCGAACTCGTGATCTGGGACGGGCCACCGACCACCGGTCCCGGTCCCGGGACCGAGCCCACGCTCGACTGGACACCCGTCGGGAGGTTCGTCATGCCTTTTCCCAGTGGTGAGGTAGCCCTCGGCGACCTGGGTGGCAAAGCCGTCAGCGGCCCGTGGCTCCGCGGCCGCACCGGTGACTACACCGTCGAGGTATGGAGCCGCGGACGAGACGAGGCAGCGGCCCGGCAAGCCCAGATGTTCGCCGAGACAGCGGACCTGACCATCCCGCAAGCCAGGGCCTACATCGAACGGGAAGGTTCCGGAATCGAGCAGTACCAGCTATGGCTGTGGCCCCATACGCCGGTCACCTGAGCGAACCGAGCCAGGCGAAGACGCCTGACCGAGTGCGGGCGGCCGCGACGGCCGGTCCTGCATGAGGATTGACACCGGCGGCCCGGCAACGGGCATGGTCACCGCCCCGGGCTCCGTCTACCCGCGGGACTCCTGTCGTCGTGTACCCCTGAACGACTCCCCTCCGGCCGGCTGATCGAAAGTCAAGGCAGGCTGGACGGGTGAAGTCTTACCGCGATTCGTCGCCGTGCCTGTCCGGTCGACGTTCGCCGGGTTCCGGCTCCCGGGCGAGCTGATCATCATGACGGTCTGCCGATACCTGCGTGACGGTCCGTCCCACCGCGACGTCGAGGAGTCACCCCAGAAATTTGACCATGGGGCGCGATCGGGCCCGTTCCTGCGCGTCGGCTTCGCCACCGCGACAGGATCCCTGCAAATGTCCCGCACCGGCAGCATCAGATCGCCGTTTGCGGGGCGTTCGCAGCACCGCCGCGATCAGCCTGAACGTGAGAGCCGGCGTGGGCCAGAGTGAGACCGATGATCGCGCTCAGGAGGTTGACGGACCATCGATCGGCCGCCCGCCGAATCAAACCAATCTATCCGGGTCACTCGATGACCGGATCGACCTTGCGAGATACTGAAGCCATGCTCGATCGTTCATGGCTGTCCAGCATTCGCCGGGGGGAGGTCGTCCTTGGACTCCTACTCGCGGCAGCGAGCTTCGCGCCATGGTGGACGCTCCGCGCGAACGGGGACAGGACGTCGGCGTGGAACGGTCCGCATTTTTCCTGGTTCCCGGTGTTGATCTGCCTGGCGATGGTAGCCGGCAGATCGCTTCCCCGGCCTACGCTCGATAGTCGGTGGGCAGCAACGGGCACCGCCGTGGCTTTGGCCATCGCCGGATGGGGATGGCTTTCCGAGCTTGCCCAGGATGGCGCTTCTCCAGACGGCGGGTCGCACCAGCTGGCCTGGGTACTGCAGGATCAGGGCTCGGACGTCGGCTCAGCTGGCGGCCCGTTCGACATCGCATGGGGCTATCCCGTCGGCCTGTGCCTGATGAGTCTGCTGTTGGCAGCCCTTGTCGCCGCGGCCATGCTGAGCCGGACCCGTTGACTTCTACAGTCGGGCGCAGGTGCAGCAAGGTGCTGCTCGATACTCAGCGACGGGGCTCCGTTGCGTTGGCCGATCGGAAAGATCAAGGCACGCTTGAGCAGTGAAGCGGGCTCCGTTGCATTATCTGTTCGGCAAGCGCGACGAATTCCTCGGCCGTCGCTGGTCAGATGGCTCGAGCGAGTCTGGCGAACGCTGCGGGGAGTCTTGTTGCCGGCGGAGTGTCGAGTGCGATGTCGTAGTGGCCGCGTCGCAGATTCTGCACGAAGGCGTGCCCGGCCATGACCACCTGGGCGGTTCGATCAGTCTGGAGCCCGCGCATCGGTCGCAGTCGGCGCTTGAGCTGGCCGTGATCGGCCTCGATCGGATTGTTCTCGTACTGCTCGACGTGGTGCCAGGCCGAGGGCAGCAGTTCGTCGAGCACGGCGGGGTAGACCGCCGCGGCGTCGGTCACCACCTCGCTTGGCGTCACCGTCAGCGTCCGCAACGCCCGGGTGAAGAACCGGCGGGCCGCCGGAGCGTCCCGGCGGACCGACATGAGCACGTCGATGACCTGACCGTGCTGGTCGACCGCCCGGTACACGTAGCGCCACACGCCGTTGACCTTGACGTACGTCTCGTCGACATACCAACGGTCGCCAGGTGAGTGCGAGTAAACCGGGCGGCATCGGCCAGCAACGGGGTGAACCGCTGCACCCACCGGTACACCGTCACGTGGTCGACCTCGATCCCGCGTTCCGCGAGCAGCTCTTCGACATCGCGGTAGGACAGCCCGTAACGCCGGTACCACCGGACCGCCACCACGATCACCTCGGCCGGGAAGCGGAACCCTGCGAACGCCGACCGGGGAGGCGACCAGAGACGAGAACGCGCGGCATGTTTCACCGGTCAAGCCTGCCTTGATCTCCCGACGAGCTAACGCAACAGAGCCGCGCGCTACGCCGGCGGCGCTTGCCCCGCCGCCGCGATCAGCGGTGGCCCCGGCGTTGGCCGGGGTTGTTGTCGCAGGTGCCCGGCATGATGGCGCGCACGACCGTTCGTGAGTACCCAACGGCACTGACGGCTCCGTCTCATCAGGACCTCCAGGCCATCACCGCGGCGATGACGTGGGTGCGCGAGCAACTCGACGCGGGCCAGCAGGCGTTGGTGTGGACGCCGGACAAGCGGGCACTGACCGGGCATCCTCAGTTGGTGGAGTTCGCACGGGCGTACCTGTCGATGACCCTGAAGACCCGCCACAGCGTGCGATAGCCTCGAGGTTGTCGCGGTGACTCCGGTCGAGGCTACAGTCAAACTGGCGGCGGGATCGGCAACACTGCCACCGGACTCAGCTGGTCCGCGGTGGCGCCGTTACCCAACTGACCCAGGGCGCCGTAGCCCCAGCAGTAGGCTTTGGTGTCGCTGCCCAGCCCACACACGTGGTAGTCGCCGGCGGCGAGTCGGGTGAAGCTCACCCCGTTCGGGGCGTCGACCGCCACTGGACTCGACTGGTCCGCAGTGCCGCCGTTGCCCAGCTCACCGTAGGTGCCGCGGCCCCAGCAGTAGGCCGTGGTGTCATTGCCCAGTCCGCATGTGTGGTCGCTGCCGGCGGAGAGGTGGGTGAAGCTCACTCCGTTCGGGGCGTTGACCGCCACCGGAGTCGACCACCCGTACGGGGTCGCTCCGTTGCCTAGCTGACCGTAGGCGCCGCGTCCCCAGCAGTAGGCCTTGGTGTCGCTACCCAGCCCGCACGTGTGGTCGCCGCCGACAGTGATTTGGGTGAAGCTCACCCCGTTCGCGGCCTCGACCGCGACTGGACTCGGCTGGTCTGTGGTGGCACCGTTGCCTAGCTGGCCAAACTGCCCGAGGCCCCAGCAGTAGGTTTTGGTGTCGCTGCCCAGCCCGCACACGTGGTAACGGCCAGCGGTGAGTTGAGTGAAGCTCACCCCGTTTGGGGCGTTGACCGCCACTGGACTCGACTGGTTCGCGGTGCCGCCGTTGCCCAGCTGACCGTGGCTGCCGCGCCCCCAGCAGTAGGCCTTGGTGTCGCTACCCAGCCCGCATGTGTGGTCGCCGGCGGCAGTGAGTTGAGTGAAGCTCACCCCGTTCGGGGCGTTGACCGCCACCAGACTCGACCACCCGTACGGGGTCGCTCCGTTGCCTAGCTGACCGTAGGCGCCGGAGCCCCAGCAGTAGGTTTTGGTGTCGCTGCCGAGTCCGCACGTGTGGGAGAGGCCGGCGGTGATCTGGGTGAAGCTCACCTCGTTCGGGACGATGACCGACACCGGAGCCGACCGGTTCACGGCGCTACCGTCGCCCAGCTCGCCAACGTCGTTCCATCCCCAGCAGTAGAACTTGTTAGTGCCACTGTCCAGCCCGCACGTGTGGGCGGCGCCGGCAACCACCTGCACGAACTGCGCGCTGGGTGTCGGGGTGGGTGGTGTCGGGGCCGGCGGTGTCGGGGTGGGTGGTGTCGGGGCCGGTGGCGTCGGAGTAGGTGGTGTCGGAGTAGGTGGTGTCGGGGTGGGGCAGTGAGACTGCTGGTCGCCGGCGTGTTCGGTGCACTGGTTACGGCCGGGGCCACCGTCTACCTTGTCGGTGCCGGTACCGCCATCGATGCGGTCGTTGCCGGCGCCGCCGGTCAGGCTGTCGTTGCCCGCGCCGCCG
The DNA here is from genome assembly GCF_040638275.1 of Actinoplanes sp. NPDC026623. NCBI lineage: Bacteria > Bacillati > Actinomycetota > Actinomycetes > Micromonosporales > Micromonosporaceae > Actinoplanes > Actinoplanes sp. NPDC026623. The sequence goes on from NZ_JBEZXZ010000055.1 coordinate 27,675, forward strand.
TTCAGCCGGTCGTTGCCGGCGCCACCGTCGAGTTTGTCGTTGCCGCTGCCGCCGGTCAGGGTGTCGTTGCCCGTCCCGCCGTACAACCGGTCGTTGCCGGCCCCACCGTCGATCTTGTCGGTGCCGGAGCCGCCGTCGACCACGTCGTTGCCGCCGCCGGCGTTGATGGTGTCGTTGCCGCCCAGGCCGCAGATGACGTCGTAACGCGGCGTGCCGTACAACCGGTCGTTGCCCTTGGTGCCGACGATCGTGCACGCCTTACCGGTGGCGGACACCGGCCGTGCCGCCGACGCCGGAGCGGCCTGGCCGGCGAGCGCGGTGACCATCGTCGCCGCCACCGCCCATCCCAGGGCAGGAGCAGACCGGGACCCGAAACGACCGGGACGACGCAGCATGGGAGTCACCTCAACCAGAAGCAGGGGGGTCAGCCCGTAACCAACGCGGGCACACCGTGGGACGCAGGGACACCGCACCAGTCGATGCCCAGGGGGAGTACCCACCCTCTCGCGACCCGGTGAGACCGAGGGACTATGCCAGGTTCAATCCCGTTGCAGCCGTCATCGCGGTGATCAAGGCTGGCCGGCAGTTGGACGGCCGCGGTGGGGCGCCCAACTCGTTCCCCAGCTGCAAATTGGGATGTCGGTAAGGAACGCGCCAGGGCGCAAACGGGCCTCTGTTCATTCGCGCGGCTCCTGCGCCGCATCGACCGCGTCGTAGCACAGCGATCACGGCCGCCACGGCGATCGTGAAGTACGAAACCAGGCCCCTCAGCTCAGATTTCAGACAAGGCGGTCGAATCTCCGTAGGGGCGGGAAACGATCTCCGACCGTCGAGCGGAAAGGTCACAGAGTTGGTGAAGCGCTCCAGGAGGCTTCCGCTGCCGATGCCAGCCGCAGTGGTGACGGCGGCGCTGGTGCTCGGAGCCGCAGGCTGCGGATCGGGCCCGTCGGCCTCCGTTCCTCGCCCGCAAGCCTCGTCAACGCCGACGCCTGCTGTATCGACCAGCACCCCTGCCGTTTCGTCCACAGCGGCGACAGCCCCACCGTCAGCCGCTGCTACGTCGTCACTGTCATCGACCTCGCCGCTGATGGAGGAGGACTGCTCGACAATCTCCGCCGCCGCGGTATACAACTCTGCTCACGATCAGAACCGGATCAAGCTGCTCAAAGTGCGCGCACCGAGGATCGTGGTGGACAACCGGCGGGGCTTCACCGCGCCGAAGGGCTCCTCGATCAAGGTTGCCTTGGCCTGCACGGGCACCGGAACATGGTCGAACGGAAATAGCCACACCAAGGTGCACGTCGAACTGCGGGTGGACTCCGACGGAGAAGGATTCATCCTCTTCAAGAGCGATCCAGGCGTGAGCCACATCGAATAACGGGCGCGATCGTGACGCGCCTCCCCGTGCTGCAAGGCATCGAACCCCTGGCCATGCGAGTCACCGCCGCCCCGGTTACAAGGGCCGCCGCACACCTTCCACCAGGCGGCGACCCGGGAATCCTCGCGTCCGCCGGCTGTGTCGCGTGCCGGACGCGATCACCGTCGGGGCGCCACGTTCGGCACCAGGATCTTGATGCTGCTCGCCCTGGACCAGCGCCTCGGCGGCGGCTGCGGCTGACGACCGATCGCCGCCATCCTCAGCGGCCGAGCCCGCTCCGGCGTGGATCCGGGCACGGCTGCGCCGGACCGTACGCCAATGCCGCGCTCGGCACGTACAGCAGAACACCGTCAATATCCGGGCCGTGTCGGCAACCGCCCACCACAGACCGGGCACAAACCCGCCAGCTTCTCAGCCGAAGGCCCGTCCCGCACTGGCCGGCTGTGGCACCAGCGACAACCAACTCCGAGCACCACGCCCCTCACCGCTCATCTCGCGAGCGTAGAACCGGACTTAACCCGATCTTGAAGTAGCGAGACAGGCACTCAGCCGCGGAGTCCGGCCGGTGGCGGTGCCTGGCATGAGGACAGTCGGCGGCCAGGGCGCTGTCGCCCGCCACGGACAGCCGGTAGGTCGGCAGTGGTAGGAGCGTGCCAGCACCGAGCGCGGCGAGCGCGGCGACGTGCATCGCCGCGATGCTAGCCCCTGCCGATCAAGCTTCGTCTCGCCGGCGGCGGCCCTGCGAGCGCCGCGCTTGCAGCCACGCCGGGCGGCGAGGCCACTGCCCCGCCCCGAAAGACCCCGTCGGGTAATCTGATGCCCGCGCGCGGGTCTGTTGCGTTGGGGGATCGCCGACAGGTTGAGCCGGCCGGATACGTTCGTCAGATCGAGTGGGCAAGTTCGGTGAATGCCGCGGCGACCCGCAATGCGGGGCGGGTGTCGGCGCCGAGTTCGTAGTGGCCGCGGCGCAGGTTTTGCAGGAAGGCATGCCCGGCAATCACGGTCTGTGCGGTTCGATCCGTTTGGAGGCCGCGCATCGGTCTCGGCCGGCGCTTGAGCTGCGCATGATCGGCCTCGACCGGATTATTGGCGTACTGCTCGACGTGATGCCACGCTGAGGACAGCACGTCGTCGAGAACAGTCGGGTAGACCGGTGCGGCGTCAGTCACAACCTCGCTCGGGATCACCTTCAGCGTGCGCAGCGCCCGGGTGAAGAACCGCCGCGCAGCCTGGGCATCTCGGCGGGCCGAGACCAGCACGTCGATGACCTGGCCGTGCTGGTCGATGGCCCGGTAGACGTAGCGCCAGATTCCGTTGACCTTCACATACGTCTCGTCGACGAACCAGCGATCGCCGGGTGAGTGTCGGGCGAACCGGGCGGCGTCGGCCAGCAGTGGCGTGAAGCGTTGCACCCACCGGTACACCGTCACGTGATCGACCTCGATCCCACGTTCGGCGAGCAACTCCTCGACATCGCGGTAGGACAGGCCGTAGCGCAGGTACCAGCGCACCGCCACCACGATCACCTCGGCCGGGAACCGGAACCCGGCGAACGCCGAGCGAGGAGGTGACCAAGGGCGCGACCGAGCAGCATGCTTCACCTATCAAAGCCTGCCCGGGCGCGTCCGATCGACAAACGCAACGGACCCTCATGAACGCGATCGGCACGGCGCAGGCCACCCTGTCGCCGATCGTGCAGCAGCGGCAGGCGAAGAGCACCGACTTCATCCCGCGGTTCGTCGACCACGCCGAAGACGACTACGACCGGGCCGGCCAGCAGGCGATGCGGGTGGCCGAGGCCGCGATCCAGGATCACGGAACGCAGATCAAGGTCCCCCAGCTCTACCGCCTGAATCCCGCGGTCAGGGACTCTCCTGTCGACCTTGTTCCGGAGCCCCCAAAGGGTGGGTCCGGTGCGTCGGGGCCACGCGGCGACGGAACTCTGTCGGCGGTGCCGATACCCGTGGCGATTCCGCACGACCCGCCGGACTTCGGCGACGGTGATACCTCCGCCGGCGATCCGCCGGGCGGCTTCGCGGGGACCGGTGACGGTGGGCTCGGGCTGGCGAGTGCGCTGCCCCTCTCGCCAGGGCCGTCCGTCGGAGTCGCCGCCACAGTTCCCGCATTGGGCGCGACACCCTCGAACGGCGGGCTCGGCGGCGGTGGCATCGCGGGCGGCGGCCTGCCCGGAGCGGTGATTGGTGGCGGTGCGCTCGGATTCGGCGCCACCGGCTCAGCTCGCCCTGAATTGCAGCGCCGCCGCCTTCGTACGAGGCGCCTGCTTTACAGCCTTGACCGACTTGCTGACTTCCGCCTTCGGCTTCCGGACGGCTTTCGCCGGCGGTGCCGCAGGAGCCTTCAGCGCCGCCTCGTACGCCTCGACCACACTCGTCGGAATTCGACCGCGGTCGGACAGCTCCTGCCCGTTGGCGGCGGCCCACTCGCGGATGACCTTGTTGTCGGCCCTGCTCGCCCGCTGACCGTTTACGGCGAGACCTGGCCGCCACGTGCCGGCGGCCCGGCCGACGCGGGTACCGGCCGCGACGTACGAAGCGAGCACCTCGCGCAGGGCGCTCGCGTTCGTCTCGGACAGATCAATGGTGTAGTTCCAGCCGTCTACCGAGAACGTGACGGTCTCGGTGGCGACACTCCCATCGATATCGTCGATCAGGGTTTCGACAATCCGCTTTGCCATATTTCCCTCAAGTGTTCGATGACGGGCGATCGTAGCCGCTTACCGCACTATTCTGTATTGAATTGTGTCACCCTAGCGGAGATCACCAAAGCGAGCCATGTCAGACGATACAGCCACCCACGCACGAGGGTGGCAGCTCCTGCGGCGTCTGCTCGCCTGCCGAACTGCCCCTGATCCGCCAACCGTGACCTTGGCGGCCGTGGAGGCGTGGCGACTGTCCGCAATGCGATCTTCTACGACACCGACATATAGACGATTGTTACGGTGTGTGCCGTAGTCATTGACCGTCGAGGGGAACGCCGTTGCCGCACGAGCATGAGGATCTTGGGGTCGATCTACACAACCTCTACGTCGCGGGTAATCGACACCTGCCCGGGATCGCGAGCCAGTTCCTGGAGGCCCGCACCCCCGCGGGGAAGCGGGCGGGGGCGACGCTGGAGGGATCTGTCGCTACTGTGTCGGGACGGCCGATTAGTGGGGCTTGGTGTGCCGGTGGATGACCAATTGCAGAACCTTCGTGAGCTGGAGCATCGGGCCGCCGATCTGGCCCGTCGGTTTGCTGCTGCGGCGGCCTCGGGGAGTGGCACGTTCACGGGTACGGACAGTGACGAGGCCGTTGAGGTCGCGATCGGAGACGATGGCCAGGCGGTACAGGTTCGCCTGAGCCGGGAGTGGCGGAGCCTGATCGGTGACACCGGCCTGGGCGTAGCGGTCGTGACGGCGTTCGCGAACGCCGCGACTGCGCGTCTCACCGCGTGGGCCACCGGCATGGCGGAGCAGACGGGAACGCAATCCGCCGAAGAGGATCTGACTCCGCCGCGTGCGGAGCCTGGGAATCCCGTGTCGCGTCAGTCTGAGTTCGCGTTGCGGGATTTGCTGGACCTGCTCCATGAGGTCGACGAGCAGATGCCTGCGGCGATCGAGGGTGCCGAGGCCGCTGCGACGGGGACCTTGTCGGCGGCGAACCCGCGTCGTACGGTGCGGGTGACGGCGACCGCCGGCGCGGTGACGTCCGTCGAGTTCGACGGCGAGTGGCTGCGCAGCGCCCAGCATGACCGCATCGCCGAGGCGATCACCGAGGCGTTGGCGGCCGTGCAGCGACTCGCCGCAGAGGAACGCGCCAGGGCGTTCGACGGCGTGCCGGCGTTCGGCCGGCTGCGGCGCTTGACCGAGTCGCCGGAGACGTTGTGGCGTGAGATCGGTCTGATCCGATGACGAGTATCCGAACGGGCAGGCGGGAGCGGTCATGACTCAGCCCTCGGGACAGCAGGTGGAAGCATCGATCGAAGCCATTCAGGTGGAGGCCGGCCTCTGGAGCGACATGGCCACGCAGGTCGACGCCATGGCCGCCGTGGCGCAGGGCCTGACCTTGAACGCCTTCCACTTCTCCGGGCTGGGCCACCTGGCCGGGATAGAGGACGTCTACCGCGACCTTCAGGAGCGGATTGCTGGCCTGTTGCAGCAGGCCGCCGACAACTTCGACAGCACCTCCGGCGCGCTGAACAAGGCCGCCGACGACTATCGGCGCGACGAGGACAACGCGGTGCACCGGCTGAAGAACGTCTATTAGACAGAGGGCGACGACGATGGCATTTGCCGCTGACGCTGGCGGGGTCATGTCCGAGGGCGAGTTTCGTGAGCTGCTCGACAGGCTCGACGGAAAGCTCAAGGGCATCGACAGCACGAGCGCCAAGTTGTTCGATCGCAGCAACCGGGCCTTCATGTTCCTGCCGCCCGGCTTGTCCGGCGTGCTGCATGCCGCGCTTGTGGAACTGCGTGATCTGATGGGCAGCCTCTTCGAGGAACTGGCCAAGATCGTTTTGAATCCCGGCTGGCCTCCTGGCCTCTTCAGTGCGGGGAACGACTGGACCACCAAGATCGGCGGCCCGATCAGCGAAGTCTCCGGCAAGATCACCACCGACCAGCTGCACATCGACAACTACTGGACCGGTTCGGCGGCCAGCGCGTACGCGGCCACGCTGCCGGCGCAGCAGAAGGCCATCGACGCGATCACCCAGGCGACGAACGTGCTGGACGGCAACCTGAAGAAGGCCGCGTGGGGGATCATCGCCTTGTGGATCGGCATCCTCACCGCGGTCTCCTCCTACCTCATCGAACTGGCGGGTGAGGCTGGGGCCGCCGCCACGGTCGTGGGCGCTCCACCCGCCGCAGCGGCCGCCGGCGTGTCGACGGCCAAGGTGATCGGCCTGGTCATCGCCGGGGTTGGCGTCTTCACCACGTACGCCGGCCTGCTGGTCGACAGCATGACCACGATGCGCCAGACGATCTACGCCAACGGGCCGTTCCCCGGCGGGCGGTGGCCGAAGTCCACTGTCGCGGAGTTCAACGACGGCAGCCTCAGCGACGGTGACACCACCGATTGGCGGATCGATACGCATGACTGAGCGTGCGATCGCACCCGGCTCCGGCGCCCGGGTACGGCGGGCCTACTCGCTGTATCTACTGATCGCCGCCGTCACGGTCGTGCTCGTGCTGGTCATCGTCGTCGGCTCGGCGCTGGCGGCTACTGAGGGCGGACCCCTGCTGACCGTCGTCTTCGGCGCTACGGCGGCCATCATCGCGTCACTGCTACTGGTGGCATCCCTACTTCGTGGCCGTGCGGCGGTCGCGGCGGACACGCTTTCCGTCCCGGCCATGCGGTCCTCGGGTGCGCTGGCCCGGGCGGCCCAGGTGGCGGGATGCGCGGGGGCCGCCGGTGCGCTGATCCTCGGATTCCTGCAGCACCTGTCCGACATCGAGCTGGCGTTCACCATCGGCGTGGTCACCGCGACCTGCGCCGCAGTGCCAGCCGTTCTCAGCGGGGCTGCGCGTCGCCTGTGCCGGCGCCTCACACAATGATCAGGCTCTTTGCCATGCGTACTCCGGCGAGGAGTCCGTGTTGCTCATTGGCGGTGGTGGTGTAGCCGTTGGCGCGGTAGAGGTCGATTGCCGGGTGCTGGTCGGGGCCAGTCAGCAGTGTTGCGTGTTGGTAGCCGTAGCGGCGGGCGGCGTCCTCGAGGCAGGCAAGGATGGCTTTGCCGTAGCCCCGACCCTGCGCTTCCGGGGCGACGCGCATGCGGGTGATCTCGCAGGTGGAGTCGTCGAGGCTGCGCAGGGCGCCCATTGCGACGATGTGATGGTCGAGTTCTCCGACGAGCAGGGTAGCGCCGTCGCCGAGGTAGGTACCGGTGATGTCCTCAAGGTCGCCGGCATAGACGTCAGATTCTGCGGGGACCCCCGCGGCAGCAAGACCGTAGGCGTTGAGAGCAACCACATCGCTGTAATCGCTTGCACGGTATTCGCGGATGACGAGAGTGTTGGCCATGGTCGTCCCGGATTAGTGGGCGGGCTCGGCGCTGATCGCCAGGACTTCGTGCAGGGCCCGCACCATGGGTGTGCCGCGTCTTGCCGGCGGGATGGCGGTCGCGACCGCGTTGGCTCTTGTCAGGACGATGGCGGGCCGGAACGCGTCGGGCAGGCACTGCAGCACGCTAGAGGCGTAGTCGGCCCCTTGGGCGATATCGCCTTCCTGGACCATGCACAGCGCGCGGTCGAGACGAACCAGGGTCGGGTCGAGACGCTCACCGGGTCCGAACGCGGCGATGGCTTCGTCCTGAGCCTGCCAGGCCGCGCGGCTCTCACCGAGGGTGGTGAGCGCGTGGGAACGGAAGAAGTGCAACTGGCCTGTGGTGAACGCGTACGCGGTGTTGTCACGAACCTGCTCGACGGCGCCGAAGAGCTCCTCCGCGTGGTGTAGTGCATTGCGGGCGGTCTGGGAGTCGGTCATGGTGGCAGCGGCGCGGGCTAGGATCGCCCAGGCCATCGCGGTGATCGGCTCGCGATGGGTGCGGGTGAGCAGTTCCGCTTCCCGGGCGGCCGCGATCGCGGCGTGCGGATCGCCCAGGTGCAGGCACGCGACGGCGCCGCGGGTGGCGACCCAGGCACGCAGGACCGGATCGCCGGCTTCGTCTGCAGCGAGACGGGCGGTGTGGACCCATTCACGGGCCTGCCTGTACTGACCAAGGTTGACCATGGCCATCGAGACCAACCCGGCGAGCTGGGCGGTGACCGCGCACAGGTCGCGGCGTTGGGTCGAGGGCAGTTTGCGGTCGGTGAGGACCTGTACGTCATCGAGGTCTGCAAGGATGTTGTCCAGGAAGACGCCAGTCGGTTGTGTCTTATAGGTACGTCCGTACTGCGCAGCGACGGCTTCCTTGTGTGCCACGGTGCTGTCGGACAGCGTTGAACCCGACAGGGTCTCATCGACGCGTCGACGGACCTGATCAGCGCGGACACCAATAGCCACCAGGTTCAGGAGCGGCACGCTGTCGGCAGTGCCGATCAGCTCGGGTGCGGCTCGCGCGGACCCGGCGTAGCTGGGAGCCTCCGGGTCGCTGTAGTCGGCCGCGAAGCCGAGGTCGACTGGGCCGGTTCCATAGACCCGGCACAGTGCGTCCAGGTAGACGCTGGTAGGACGCTCCTCGCCACGTTCCCACCGTGACGCCCGGGATGGGACCAGCCGTTGCCCGGTGCCGGTCACAGTGATCATCTCGGTGATCAACCGTGCCAACGACCAGCCTCGAGCCAAGCGGTGTGCCCGCAGCCGGTGATGGCCGCAGTGCTCTTCGATCACCTCGACGAGGTGCCGCACGGACCAGCCCTGTTGGGCGGCCTGTTCACGCAGCCGGGTCGCGCAGCGCGTGGCATGCGCCTCAGACTGCGGTCGGTCGGAAAGCGTCACGGTCCGAGCAAACCACGTTCAGGTCCAGGGTGGCATGGCGCGGCGCCGCGCCATGGCGCGGTTTGTGCGCGCGCCGCCAATTCTCTGCCGCCGAACAGTGGACGCGGTGGCGGTGGCCGCACAGTGGCGCGCCGCGTTCCTTGCCGACATCGGGCAGCGGCATGACGCTCGGTACCGCGTCGATCACTGACCCCGAGCGCTTGGTGGCCTGCAGGCCTCCAGGCGTCGCCATTCCGCGCCACCTGCGGTACGAACGATCAGGAAGGACTCCCGTGGTGACCCCATCCCCGCCGTCTCTGGTGATCCGTGATGCGGTCCCACGCGACGCGTTCGCCATCACCCAGGTCCTGACGGCAGCGCTGCAGGACAGCCCGATCGGGCAGTGGATGGATCCCGACCCGCACAGCCGGCACCTCGTGCTCCTGCGCTATGCCGGTGCCTTGGCGACTCGGGTGCTCGGTTCCGGGATCGTGCGGCTGATCGAGGATGCCGGTGAGGTCGTCGCTGCCGCGTTGTGGTCGTTGGATCCCTTGGTCGCGTTGTCGCCGGTGCCGGCCGGGGGTGTCATTGACGGTCCCGCCGGGGAGTCGGTCCTTGATCGTCTGAACCTGCTGCATGAAGTGACGCAGACGCGCCGCCCGTGGCACCAGGCGCACCAGCAGCTCCTGCTGCTCGGTGTGCGCCCGGGCCGCCAGCGGCAGGGCCTGGGCGGGTATCTGTTGATCGGTCATCACACGTATCTGCACGTCACCGGGATCGGTGGGTATGCGATCACGGTGGACGGCGCCGGCCAGCAGCTGCTGGAACGCCACGGCTACAGCCCGATCGGCCCGCCGCAACTGCTGCCGGGCGCGGTGCCGGTGTCGGCGATGTGGAGGCCGCCAGTGGTGGCGGATCCACGCTGAAGCTCCTCGCCTGTCGTGCCCTTGCCATGAGGCGGTGCGGCAGGCGAGGCATCCACACCCTGGCCGTACGCCTACCCCGGCGCTATCCCGAACGGCCGGGTGCCGGCTGGGCGCGTCGACACCCCCGTCGTCGACGCGTCCAGCCCCGACCTTGTTCTCACCCCTCGAGCGGAAGGCGTCTCCCAACCATGATTGGCATCGGAAGTTACGACCGAACCCCGCGGTACGCAGAGCCCCAGCGTGGAGAACCTCCAGCCGGCCGGGAACGCCCCGGCAGCGAACCGGCAAGGCTGGGGAGCCGTCATGGCACGGCGCCCGCTTGGCGCCCGGCCGCCGGCGCCGGAGTATGCCCATGAGCGGGCAGACACTGGCGCGCTACTCCATAGCTGCGGGCGGGCTGTTCGTTGTCGCGGTCGTGGCCAGCTCCCCGCAGACGGTTCTGGTCGGTGGTATCCCCACCACCTACCAGACGACGGGGGTGTCGGGCGTGCCGCTGTCGTTCCTCCTCGTCATGGCCGTCATCGCCGTCCTCGCGGTTGGGTACCTGGCGGTCGGCGGGCATGTGCGTCATGGTGCCCCGTTCTACGCTCAGTTGGTGCGCGGGATGAACCCGACGGTCGGCCTGGCCGGCGGAGCGGTCGCGTTCGTCGGCTACAACGCGCTGCAGATCTCGCTGTATCCGCTGTTCGGGGTGACCGTCTCCGGGCTGTCGGGGCGCGGCACCTGGTGGACGTGGGCGTTACTGGCCTGGCTGATCGTGTTCGTGCTGGGCCGCTACCCGGGCGCGATCAACGCCAGGTTCCTCGGGGTGCTGCTGGCGTTGGAGCTCGCGGTGATCCTGTTGTTCATCGCCGCCGGTTTCACCCATCCGGCCACCGGCGAGATCAGCACGGCAGTGTTCCGCCCGTCGAACCTACTGGTAGCCGGGGCCGCCGCGTCCGTGGTGGTGTTCGCGGTCGCGGCGTTCGCCGGACTGGAATCGGTGTTGGCCTACGCGGAGGAGGCCAAGAGCTACCGCGGCCTGGTGTGGGCAGCCGGCACAGCGATCGGGGTGTGCGGACTGCTGTACGTGCTGGCCTCATGGGCCTACGGCACATGGCTCGGCCTCGACCGGCTGCAGACCGCCGACCAGGAAGCGAACAGTCCTCTCGCTCTGCTGGGGTCGGTATACGGGGCCGGCATCGCGGATCTGGCCACGCTGCTGCTGGTGACCAGCGTGCTGGCCGCGCAGTCGTCCTTCCACGCCACTGTCGCGCGGTACGTGTTCGCCCTGGCGCGTGAGCAGGTGCTCCCGACGTCATGGGGAACGGTCAGCCGCGGAGCCAAGGGCGGGGCACCGCGGGGCGGTGGCGTCGTGCAGTCCGTCACCGCCCTGCTCGTGCTGGCCGGGTTCGTGGCCATCGGCGCCGACCCGATGAGCGTGATGTTCCCGTGGTTGTCCACGATCGGCGCGTTCTGCATCCTGCTGCTGTTGACCGCGGCGAACTGGTCGGCGATCAACTTCTTCGAGCGCGGCCTCGGCGGTGCCGAGTCGGTTCTGGTACGCCGGGTCCTGCCGTACCTCGGCGGGGTCCTCGGCGTGTTGGCGGTGGTGTTCATGGCCTCCAGCCTCAGCGACCTATTGGGCACGCCGCCCGGTTCGGCCAAGCCGTGGCTGGTCGCGGTGCCGATCGGTGCCTTTGTCCTCGGCGCGTTCGTGGTCGGCGGATGGCTGCGACACGCCTGCCCGGAAATCTATGAGCGGCTCGGTCACGGTGTTCCTGACCCGGCACGGGTGCTGGACGACGACCTCGCGGACATCGAGGTATGAGCCCGGTGACGTATCCCCTCGATCCCGCCGATCAGCGCCTGACCGACTTCATGCCGCCGGGTGTCGTCGCCGCGCAACAACGCGCCCTCGAGGACGCCGCCGATCTGCAGATTTGGCGCGCCCACGATGCGCAGTGGCGCAACTTCCACCGTCTACGCCAGTTCAGCGTCAACCATGCCACCCAGGCATGGCGGCGTCGCTACCGCTCCCCGCTGGCCCCGTATGCCCTGGCATACCTGTTCACCCAACCGATCATCGGTGCCGCCGGCAGCAGCAGTATCGCCGAGGTCCGCGCAGCGACCCGGCTGTGGAAGGCGGGCGCGGAGTCCCAGCATCCGATACCGCTGCTGGCCGCGCTCTCCGAGCAATCCCGCGGCCGTGACCCCCGACTGATCTGGGACCTGCGCACCGAGCTCGCCAACCGCAGCGATGACGGCATGGCCGACGACGCCGTCTACATCGGGCTCGGGCTATCCAGCCTCGATACCCCCACCGGGACCTGGGACCAGGTGTGCCGGCAGGCGACCAGCGAACTCGACATCGCCGGCACCATCCTCTACACGTCCACGGGCTCGGAAGACCCGGCCGATCAGCAGGTCATCGTCGCTGACCGACGCGGCGCCTTCGACGTCAACGTCACCACCATCCACACCTATCGTGGGCTCGGGCGCTACCAGCGGTCCTCGCCGTATCCGTTCTCAAACGTCCAGCTGCACCACCTCTACGAGGACTCGGGACACGGGCCGCTGCTGTGGGCCATGCGTGAGCTTGACCTGGTCCTGCACGAGGCGGACCGGCAACGACGCATGGCGGCATCAGGACGCCGGGAGCATCGGCGGAGGCCATCATGACCGTGCCCGACCTGACCCTGCCCGCCATTGCCGACCGTGAGCTGCCGCTCAATGTGCAAGCGGCCCTGTTCGGCTCCCAGGTCGCCGCCGACCGCCGCTACCACCTGGCGTTTCCCGGCGCGACCGATCGCACCTACCCCGACCTGGCTGCCATCCTGACCTCGCAGCTACTCAACAACGTCGGGGATCCATGGACCGACGGGCACGGCCGCAACCACACCAAACCATACGAAATCGATGTCGTACGCCGCCTCGGCCGGCTGTTCAGCGGCGACGAACACGTGTGGGGCTACGTGGCCTCCGGGGCGACCGAAGGCACCATCCACGCCATCGACGAAGCCGCCACCGCCTACCCCGACCTGGTCGTCTACGCCTCCACCGCCGCGCACTACTCCGTCGCTAAAGCCGCCCGCCTCGTCCGCGCACCTCTAGTGCACATCCGTACTGACATCCACGGCCGGATCAGCCTGGACCACCTACGCGACGAACTGACACGGCTCGCCGACCGGCCGGCGGCGATCGTGGCCACCGTCGGCACCACCGAACACGAAGCCGTCGACGACGTCGCCGCCATCACCGGGCTGTGCGACGACCTTCAGATCACGCGGCGGCGTATCCACGTCGACGCCGCCCTCGCCGGCATCCCCCTCGCACTGCTGCCCGACACCGAACGGCCCACGTTCGGCTTCGACGCCGGTGCGACCAGCGTGGTCATCTCCGGGCACAAGTTCTTATCCACCCTCATGCCCTGCGCCGTGATCGTCTACCCACACCGCCCGCCCACACCCGTCGGCGGCGACGTGGCGTACATCGGAACATCGGACACCACCATCGCCGGCTCCCGCTCGGGGCACACCCCGCTGCTGCTGTACTGGTCACTGACCACAGGAGGCGGTCTCGACGGGCACCGACGCCGTGCCCACACCGCCCGCGAGCTCGCCGCCTACACCTACGACCGGCTACGCGGCATCGGCTGGGCGGCGCAGTGGCAGCCACCAGCGTTCACCGTCACCCTCGCCCAGCCAGCCAGGGACCTACCACAACCCTGGGTCCTCGGCGGCGACCAGAAAACCGGCCGGATCATCTGCATGCCCGGAATGCGCCAGGACTGGATCGACGAGTTCCTCAGCGACCTGACCAGCGCGCACCCCGGCCGCACCGTCATCCCCATGCCCCGCCGCGGCGCCGCCCTCGACCCGGAACACACGTCATGACCGCTACCTGTCACGCCACGGCTCGCTCCGGCAATGGCGGCGGACCGCGGCATCGATGGCTGGGTATGACGGGCCCTTCCCGGCCGGCTGCCGACCGGGCTGTCTGGCATCCGGCTCTGCACCATCCATGCCCTCCGCAGGCCAGCACCGCACAATCCACCACAGGTCCGACATCGCACCGATCGCCGATGCTCAAGGGACGACCATCATGACCACGCCCGCACCTTCGAGCCCGCCCGCACCCGATGGCGACGAACCGTCCCCGCGGGCGGACGTGACCTCCGACCCGCCAATGAGCGACTACCGACCTCCTGCCTCGGTCAATGAGTTGTTGCCGCATTCGGCTCGGGTGTGGAACTACTGGCTGGGCGGGAAGGACAACTTTGCCGCCGACCGGGCGCTCGGCGAGCAGATCGTTCAGTTCTTCCCCGACATCGTCGGCATCGCTCGGCAGTCGCGGCTGTTCCTCACCCGAGCCGTGCGGTATCTGGCGGGGGAGGCGGGGATCGAGCAGTTCCTGGACATCGGCACGGGCCTGCCGACCGCGGACAACACCCACGAGGTCGCCCAAAAGATCAACCCATGGGCGCGGATCCTCTACGTCGACAACGACCCGCTGGTGTTGGTGCACGCACGAGCGCTGCTGACCGGCACGCGGGAGGGCGCCACCGACTACCTCGACGCCGACGTGCACGACCCCGACGCCATCCTGCAAGGCGCAGCGAAGATCCTAGACTTCACCCAGCCGGTCGCGTTGATGATGCTCGGCATCCTGGGCAACGTCGTCGACTACGACAGAGCCTGCTCGATTGCCGATCGGCTGGTGTCCGCCCTACCCGCAGGCAGCTACCTCGTGGTCAACGACGGCACCAACGTCATCAACCCCGAAGCCCGCAACGAGGCCACCCGCATCTCGATCGAAGCCGGAACCCCATACATCGCGCGTAGCCCCGAGCAGATCGCCGGCTACTTCCGAGGATTGAACCTCGTTGATCCTGGCGTGGTGTCCAGCAGCCGGTGGCGCCCGAGTCCCGAAGCCCCAGTGCCCGACGAGGTAGACGCGTTCTGCGGGGTGGCGCGACAGCCATGATCGACACCACCGTCGCACCCACTTCGAGACGGAGGACTACCGTGCCTGAGGCAAACAGCGCATCAACTCCTTCTGGAAGCGCCGCAGCGAGAACGGCCGCCTCACGAGCTGGCCGTTGCCCGCAGAGCACGACCACCGGACGATGCGCGGTCGACTGACCTAGCTGACCCGTTCAGTGCGTTCCCACTCGACATGGTGATTGTGTCCGCGAGAACCGAGTTGCGGAACCACCTCCATCGCTACGACAGCGAATCCACCGAGCGATCGATATTGACTTGCACAGCGGTGCTCCGAACGGGTCAGAATGCCAACGTGCTGGAAGCTGACGATGACATCGAGCTGACCGGTGGCGGCCGGACAACGGTGCACCGGCGAGGGCAGACCGTCGTCCGAGACAGCGGTCCCTGGACAGCTACGGTGCATACGCTCCTGCAGCATCTGGAGCGTGTCGGGTTCGCCGCGGCGCCGCGCCTGGTCGGCTCTGGATTCGACCCTGACGGCCGCGAGACGTTGACGTTCATCGAGGGCGAGTTCACCCAACCCGGGCCGTGGGGCCTCGACGGCGCAGCCGCTGTGGGGCGGCTATTGCGGGATCTGCACGCCGCGACCGCCTCCTACCAGCCACCACCTGACGCGGTCTGGTTTCCCTGGCACGGTCGTGGCCTGGGCGCCCCTGCCCGTGTGATCGGTCACTGCGACGTGGCTCCCTGGAACATCGTGGCGCGGGACGGCATGCCGATCGCGCTCATCGACTGGGAGTTCGCCGGCCCGGTCGACCCGCTCGTGGAGCTGGCGCAAGCGTGCTGGCTCAACGCCAAACTGCACGACGACATCGTTGCTGAACTCGAAGGATTACCGCCACTGGCTGTTCGAGCACGCCAGCTACGGGCCATCGTCGACGCCTACGGCCTGTCCGCTCGTCAGCGGCACGGCTTCTTCGACCGCATCATCGAGTACATCGTGTCGGATACCGCCGACCAAGCCGACGACGCTGGCATCACACCTGAGATGACGCACCATTCCGAGGCGCTCTGGGCGATGGCCTGGCGCGCCCGCGCTGCCGCCTGGCTGCTGCGAAACCGCCGCGATCTGCCGGGACCGCGCGCCCGCTGCGGACTACCTCGCCGGGAACGACTATGGATGGTCCGCGATCCTGAGCACAAGGATGCTGGCCGTGCCCGGCGCCACGGGACGCCGTGGGGATGGATATGGGTACGGGCCTCGCCCAGCTCGCGGCCGCGCTCGCAGTCTCCAAGACCACCATCGGCGGCACCTGCCCGCAGCGGCGTAGACATCCCCTGCGCACGATTCGAAAACCGAAGCGGGTCGAGGAGCATGAGCTTCTCCAGCCCCGCCTGACCACGCGGCCGGCATCAGCGCGATCGCGAGCGATCATCTGTTAGAGGCGCCGGTCGAAGCCGCCTACGATCGGCCAATTGGCTTGGTTATCCGTTGATGTAGGCGTAGAAGTACCAGTTCGTCGAGTTCAGGCTCTTCCAGCACGGTGACACGCCATAGACCCGCTTGTAGTCGTACCGGTTGAAATCGCACGTGGACTGCGAGCCGAACGGACCGTGTACCTGCCGAATATTGCGTCCGCGCTGGTCGGAGACGTTCTCGGGTCGCAGCAAACGATCTTGGCTCGCTGTCCCCCGCGTCCTGCTTGTCCATCGTCGTTGATGACTGCGCGATGATGCCGTCTCATGCTGCTGCGACTGGCGTACCTGGGCATCACCAACGCATTCGCGCTGCTGCGGCTGTTACCGGGCAGCGATGGGGACAAGGACACGGAGATCCTCGTGTTGCGCCACCAACTCGCGGTGCT
>NZ_JBEZXZ010000056.1:0-44089 GCF_040638275.1 Actinoplanes sp. NPDC026623
GCCCACGAACGGCGTAGAAACGAACCACCAGCAGTTCGTGGGCACCCCCGGCCCAAACCGTCCCAGCCGGTGATCGTGCTGTCCGCCTGGCTCGTCGCGGGCCTGCTGCTGTGCGCGGTCGGCGCCCGGCGATCCGCCTGCCGGGCCGCGCCGGCCGCCGCCGAGGCGCCGGCCGCCGACCTGGTGTCCGCCGTACGGTAACTCGGGTGACGCTGGGGCGCGAGGCGGTCATGATTGACGATCATGAGTAGCCGCCTGCGGAACATCGCGAAGGAAACGGTCGAGATCGCCGAACGCGGCTGGTATCTCGATCCGCGCGGTGCCGAGGTCCGGATCGACGTCGGGCCGGCGGTCGCGGGCACCCGGCTGTACCTGCCGGACGACGCGCTGCCGGACGGATCCGCGACCGCGGCGCCGCCGGCCGAGGTCCGGATCGAGGTGACCGGCGAGTCCACGCTGGAGGCCGCCCGCCGGCTGGGCGGCGACGTGGCGGCGCTGGTCTTCGCCTCCGCCCGGCGTCCCGGCGGCGGGTTCCTCACCGGCGCACAGGCGCAGGAGGAGAGCGTCGCCCGCGGTTCGGCGATCTATCCCTGCCTGCGCGCGGCCGGCGAGTTCTATGCCCACCACCGGGCGCAGACGGCGCTGACCTACACCGACCGGGTGATCTACTCACCGGGCGTACCCGTGTTCCGCGACGACAGGGGGCGGCTGCTCACGCAGGCGTACCCGGTCACGTTCTTGACCTCGGCCGCCCCTAACCTGGCGATGATCCGGCGCAACGAGCCGCGCCTGGCCGGGGAGGTCCCCGCGATCCTGCGGCGCCGGGCGGCGCGGATCCTGGCGGTCGCCGCCGCGCACGGCCATCGGCGGCTGGTGCTCGGTGCCTGGGGCTGCGGGGTGTTCGGCAACGATCCGACGACGGTGGCGGAGGCGTTCGGGGCGGCGCTGGCCCGGACGCCGATGGACGAGGTCGTGTTCGCCGTGCTCGGGCCCAACCGGGACGAGTTCGCGGCGGCGTTCGCGGGCGCGGGAACTTGATCGCCGCCGTCGCCGTCCAAGCGCGGTGACTTTCCTGACTGCTTCGCGCGGGGCCCGATCCCTCGCCCTGGCCGCCGCCGGTGTCGTGCTCCTGGCCGTCGTGCTCATCTGGTTCAGGGCGCCGGGCGAACCGCGCCCGGCGGCGGTCGTCAGTTCCGCCGCGCCCAGCGCGCGGCCGGGGTGGCAGACCATCGAGTATCGGGGCGTCCAGGTCGACATCCCGTCCGCCTGGGAACGGGTGGACCCGAGCGACTGTGAGTTCAAGCAGTGGGCGCTGCCGGGCTCGTCGCCCTGCGGCCGCACGGAGGGCGTCGCCTTCTACGGCTCCGCCCTCTTCGACCCGGCACACGGCCCGGGCGTCAGGCGTGACGCCGACGGCGCTGGGTGGGGCGGCTACGTGTACGCGGGCGACTACGCCGTCTCTGCCTCCGATACCGACCGCGAGGTTGTTCAGCGATTGCTGGACTCGGCGCGGGTGACCGCCGGCCGGTCGCCTCATTGACATCAGTCGTTGTTAACGTTAACACTGTTCGGGTGGCGGTCCAGCCGAACAGGGAGGCCTCGATGGCGATGGGATTCGTGCGCGCGGCGCACGGGCGGTCCGGATGGTTGGTCGCGCTGGCGGCGACGGTCGTGACGCTGGCGGCCGGCGCCGCCGGGCTGAGCGGCTCGACGCCGGCGCAGGCGGCCGTGGCCGTGGTCAGCACCCCGCCGATGGGCTGGGCCTCGTGGAACACCTTCGCCGCAAAGATCAACGCCAACGTGATCAAGGCGCAGACCGACGCCCTGGTTTCGGGCGGCCTCAAGGACGCCGGCTACCAGTACGTCAACATCGACGAGGGGTGGTGGCAGGGCACCCGCGACTCGGCCGGCAACATCACCGTGGACACCAACGAGTGGCCCGGCGGCATGCAGGCCATCGCGGCCTACATCCACGGCAAGGGCCTCAAGGCGGGCATCTACACCGACGCCGGCCGCGACGGCTGCGGCTACTACTACCCGACCGGCCGCCCGGCGGCGCCGGGGTCCGGCAGCGAGGGCCACTACGACCAGGACTTCCTTCAGTTCTCCAAGTGGGGCTTCGACTTCGTCAAGGTCGACTGGTGCGGCGGCGACGCCGAGGGGCTGAACGCGCAGACCGCGTACCAGGCGATCAGCGACTCGATCGCCCGGGCGACGGCGCAGACCGGCCGCCCGATGGTGCTCTCGGTGTGCAACTGGGGCAAGCAGAGCCCGTGGAACTGGGCACCCGGGATGTCCACGATGTGGCGCACCAGCGCGGACATCATCTACTACGGCGAGTCGGCCTCGATGGACCGCGCGCTCGCCAACTTCGACACGGCGCAGCACCCGAGCGCGCAGAGCGTCGGGCACTACAACGACCCGGACATGCTGATCGTGGGCATGCCGGGCTTCACCGCGGCGCAGAACCGCAGCCACCTCGGCCTGTGGGCGCTCTCCGGCGCGCCGCTGCTGGCCGGCAACAACCTCGCGACGATGAGCACCGAGACCAGGAACATCCTCACCAACCGGGAGGTCATCGCCATCGACCAGGATTCCCTGGGACGACAGGGGGTCAGGGTCGCCGAGGCCGCGTCCGGGCTGCAGGTCTACAGCAAGGTGCTCTCCGGCAGCGGACGCCGGGCGGTGGTCCTGCTCAACCGGACCGGCTCCGCGGCCACCATCACGGCACGCTTCGCCGACCTCGGCCTGGGCGCCACGGCGAGCGTCCGCAACGTCTGGACCGCGACGGACCTCGGCACGAAGACGACCAGTTACAGCGCGAGCGTGCCCGCGCGCGACTCGATCCTGCTGACCGTCACCGGCACCGAGAACCCGGGCGGCGGGCCGAAGACCGGCGCGCTCGCCGGGAAGCAGTCCGGCCGCTGCCTGGACATCAACAACTCGTCCACCACCAACGGCACCCAGGCCCAGCTCTGGGACTGCAACGGCCAGAGCAACCAGTCCTGGACGTACACGTCTTCCAAGCAGCTCACGATCTACGGCAACAAGTGCCTGGACGCCTACAACGCCGGCACCGCCAACGGCACCGCGGCGGTGATCTGGGACTGCAACGGCCAGACCAACCAGCAGTGGAACGTGAACGCGGACGGCACCATCACCGGCGTGCAGTCCGGGCTGTGCGTGGACGCCGGCAACGCCGGCACCGCCAACGGCACGAAGATCGTGCTGTGGGCCTGCGGCACCGCCGACAACCAGCGCTGGAACTGGCGATAGGCCGCCCCGCCGGAGGGCACGGGCGAGTGAAATTGCGTTGCCGCCCCCGATGGGTGGTCGGGCAGCATGATGCCCGTGGATATCCGGGGACCGGCACGTTACCTCTGGTGGCTCGCGAAACAGCTGAGGGGCTGGGTCCTGCGCGGTGCGACGTTCGGCACCCTCTGGTACGCGAGCCTGGCGTTCACCCCGTACCTGCTGTCGCAGGCCATCGACCGGGGTCTCGGCCCGCGGCGGCCGGCGACGCTGATCGCCTGGACGGCGGCGGTCCTGGTGGTCGGGGTGGCGAGCGCGGGGCTGGGCATCCTGCGGCACCGTTCGATGACCAACCTGCGGCTGGCCGCCGCGCTGCGTACCGCCGATGTGGTGATGACGCACGCGACCCGGCTCGGTGCGGCCCTGCCCCGGCGGGTCACGGCCGGCGAGGTGGTCACCATCGGCATCTCCGACGTGTGGACCATCGGGCGGTCGATGAACGTCGTGAGCATGGGCTTCGCCAGCGGGCTCGCGTACGCGGTGGTCGCGGTCCTGTTGTTCAGCACCTCGCCGCTGCTCGCCGTCGTGGTGCTGGCCGGCGTCCCGGTCCTCGCCCTGGCGGTCGGTCCCGTGCTGGCCCGGATGCAGGCGGCGGGGGCGAGGTACCGCACCAGCCAGGGCGCGCTCGCCGCCCAGCTCGTCGACGTGCTCGCCGGACTGCGGATCCTCAACGGGCTGGGCGGCAAGCAGGGCCACCTGGCGCGTTACACCCGCAACTCCGCCGACCTGCGCGTCCTCGGCTACGGGGTGGGCCGGGTGAGCAGCTGGGTCGGCGCGTTCGGCGAGGGGCTGCCCGGCGTCTTCCTGGCGCTGGTGATCTGGCTGGCGGCGCGGCAGGCGGCCGCGGGGGAGCTCACCGTCGGCGAGCTGATCGCCGTGTACGGCTACACGGCCATGCTGGTCATCCCGGTCAGCATGATGATCATCTGTGGCTCCGACGTCACCCGGGGGCTGGTGGCCGCCCGGCACGTGATCGCCTTCCTCGGCCTGCCTCCGGCCGGGACCGCGGGCGGGCCGGCGCCGGCCGGACCCGCGATCCTGCACGATCCGGCGTCCGGGGTGTCCGTCGATCCCGGCCGGCTCACCGCGCTCGCCAGCGCCCGGCCCGCCGACGCGTCCGCGGTGCTCGAGCGGCTGGGCCGGTACGGCTCGACGGACGCGACCTGGGGCGGCGTGCGGCTCGACAGCATCGCCCGGGACGAGGTGCGGGCGCGGATCCTGGTCGCCGAGCACGAGGCCGACCTGTTCGCCGACCCGCTGCGCGAGGTGGTCGCCGGCCGCCACGACCCGCAGGACGAGCGGCTGCGCGCGGCGATCGAGGCCGCGGCGGCACACGACGTCGGCGGGCCGGAGCACCCGGTCGAGTGGGGCGCCCGGAACCTCTCCGGCGGCCAGCGGCAGCGGGTCCGGCTGGCCCGGGCGCTGTATCAGGAGCCGGAGGTGTTGCTGGCCGCCGAGCCCACGTCGGCGGTGGACGCGCACACCGAGGCGGCGATCGCCGGGCGCCTCCGTGCGGCCCGGGCCGGCCGCGGCACGGTGCTGGCCACCACGTCGCCGGCGCTGCTCGACCGGGCCGACGTCGTGCACTACCTGGTCGACGGGCGGGTGGCGGCCACCGGATCCCACCGGGAGCTGCTCGGCTCGGTCCCCGGCTATGTGCGCCTGGTCGCCCGGGTGTTCGGCGAGGACGAGCAGGACGCGGCGTGAGTGCCGCGCTGCCGATCGCGGACCAGCGGCTGGTCGCCCGGGCCGCCCGCCGGCTGCTAGCCGCCGAGCGCCGCGCCGTCGCGGTGCTGGTGCTCCTCAACGTCCTCGCCGCGCTGGCCGCGCTCGGCGGGCCGTGGCTGCTCGGCCGGATCATCGACACCGTCACCGGCGGGCACGGCACGGACCAGGTGGACCGGCTGGCCGTCGCCGTGCTGGCCTGCGCCGTCACCCAGACGCTGCTGTCCCGGTACGCGTTGGTGGTCGGCTATCGCTTCGGTGAGCGCACCGCGGCCCGGATCCGCGAGGACTTCCTGCGGCGCTCGCTGAACCTGCCCGCCGCGGTCGTCGAGCGGGTGCCGGCGGGCGACCTGACCGCCCGGGGTACGACCGACGTGGACGCGGTCGCGACGACCCTGCGCGACCTGCTGCCCGGGCTGTTCATCGCCACCGTGCAGATGCTGATGATCGTGGTCGCCGTGGTGGTGCTGAGCCCTGCGCTCGGCGCGGTTGGCCTGCTCGGGTTCTCCGGCATCTGGTTCGTCACCCGGTGGTATCTGCGCCGGGCCCGGGACGCGTACCTGCGCGAGGGCGCGGCCAACTCGGTGATGGCCGACGAGCTGGCGGCGACGACCGCGGGGGCCCGGACGATCGAGGCCTTCGACCTGCGCGAGCGCCGCCTGGCCAAGGGGCACGCGGCGATCGCCGAGACCCGGCGCACCCGGCTGGCGACGCTGGGCCTGCGCTCGGTCTTCTTCCCGCTGGTGGAGATCTCGTACGTGGTGCCCGTCGTGCTGGTGCTGCTGGCCGGCGGCTCGCTCTACTTCGCCGGCTCCGTCACGCTCGGCACGGTCGCCGCGGCCGTGCTGTATCTGCGGCAGATGGTCGGGCCGCTCGACAACATCACCATCTGGATCGAGCAGTTGCAGAGCAGCGGCGCGTCGTTCGCCCGCATCGAGGGGCTGGCCGCGGTGCCCGCCGAGCCGGCCCGCTCGACCCGGGTGCCCGGCGGCGACCGGATCGAGGTGCGCGCGGTGCGCTACGCGTACGAGTCCGGGCC
This sequence comes from Actinoplanes sp. NPDC026623, assembly GCF_040638275.1. Classification (NCBI taxonomy): domain Bacteria; kingdom Bacillati; phylum Actinomycetota; class Actinomycetes; order Micromonosporales; family Micromonosporaceae; genus Actinoplanes; species Actinoplanes sp. NPDC026623. The sequence goes on from NZ_JBEZXZ010000056.1 coordinate 6,077, forward strand.
GGACGTCCTGCACGACGTGGAGCTGACCGTGCGGCCGGGGGAGCGGCTCGCCGTCGTCGGGCTCTCCGGGGCCGGCAAGTCCACCCTCGCCCGGCTGATCGCCGGGGTGGACCGCCCGCACGCCGGGTCGGTGACCGTCGGCGGCGTGCCCGTCGCCGACCTGCCGCCGGACGAGCTGCGCCGGCAGGTGGTGCTGGTGACGCAGGAACACCACGTCTTCCGCGAGTCGCTGCGGGAGAACCTGATGGTGGCGGCGCCGGACGACGTGCTGTGGCGGGCGCTGAAGACCGTCGGCGCCGACTGGGCCGTCGACCTCGACGCTGACCTCGGCGAGGACCCGCTGGACGGCGGGCAGGCCCAGCAGCTCGCGCTGGCCCGGGTGGTGCTCGCCGACCCGCACACCGTCATCCTCGACGAGGCGACCGCGCTCCTGGACCCGACGGCCGCCCGCAGCGCGGAGCGTGCCCTGGCCGCGGTGCTGCACGATCGCACCGTCATCGCCATCGCGCACCGGCTGCAGACCTCGCACGACGCCGACCGGGTGGCGGTCATGGACGGCGGCCGGATCATCGAGCTGGGCAGCCACGACGAGCTGCTCCGGGCGGACGGGCCGTACGCGGCCCTGTGGCGCACCTGGCACGGCGCGTGACCGGCCGCTTGTGACGGCTGTGTGACCGTCCCGCCCGTAGGCTGGGACGGATGAGGGTCCTGGTGGTCGAGGATCACGTGCGGCTCGCCGATTCGGTGGCGCGGGTCCTGCGGCGCGAGGGCATGGCGGTCGACGTGGCCTACGACGGCACGTCGGCGCTCGATCGCACCGTCGAGGTCGACTACGACGTGGTCGTCCTCGACCGGGACCTGCCGGGCGTGCCCGGCGACGAGGTGTGCCGCCGGCTGATGAGCGAGCCGCTGCGCACCCGGGTGCTCATGCTGACCGCCGCCGGCACCATCGACGACCGGGTGCGGGGCTTCACGATCGGCGCGGACGACTACCTGCCGAAGCCGTTCGCCTATCCGGAGCTGGTGGCCCGGATCCGGGCGCTCGGGCGGCGTTCCCAGCCCGCGGTGCCGCCCATCCTGGTGCACGGCGACCTCACGCTGGACCCGGCGCGGCGGGTCGCCACCCGGGCCGGTACGCGGCTGGCGCTCAACCCCAAGGAGCTGGCCGTCCTCGAATACCTGCTCGCCGCGCGGGGCCGGGTGGTCTCCGCCGAGGAGCTGCTGGAACGGGTGTGGGACGCGGAAACGGACCCGTTCACGACGACGGTGAAGGCCACCATGAACCGCCTGCGGTCGAAGCTCGGCCTGCCTGCGGTGATACAGACCGTGCCCCGAGCCGGCTATCTGATCTGAACGGATGGAATCGTCGTGGGCCTGACGTCCAAGCTCTCCGGCATGCGGGTCCGGCTGCGGCTCACGGTCCTGTACGGCGGGCTCTTCCTGCTCTCCGGCGCCGTGCTGCTGACCATCACCTACCTGCTCGTCGCGCACGGCGGGCCGAACATCGTGATGTCCACGCGCAGCCAGTCGACCTCCGGCGGGCAGAGCATCAGCACCTACGTGCTGGGTTCCCTGCCGGAGGGCGCCCGGCTGCCCGAGGCGGAGCAGCGCATCGCCCGGGCGCTGCAGGCGCAGGCCGTTCAACAGCAGGCGCAGATCATGCACAAGCTGCTGGTGAGGTCGGGGGTGGCGCTCGCCGTCATGTCGGTCGTCTCGGTCGCGCTCGGCTGGCTGATGGCCGGGCGGGTGCTGCGTCCGCTGCAGACCATGACCGGCACCATCCGGCTCATCTCGGCGCGCAACGTGCACGAGCGGCTGGCGGTCACCGGGCCGCGCGACGAGCTGAAGGACCTCGCGGACACCGTCGACGGGCTGCTCGGCCGGCTGGAGGCGGCGCTCGACTCGCACAAGCGGTTCGTCGCCAACGCCGCGCACGAGCTGCGTACGCCGCTGACGCTGGAGCACGCCCTGCTGGAGGAGGCCGTCCTCGACCCGGACGCGACGGCCGACTCGTTCCGGGCGCAGTTCGAGCAGCTGATGGTGGTCAGCGAGCAGCAGGCCCGGCTCCTCGAGTCGCTGCTGGTCCTGGCGACCAGCGAGCGCGGCCCGGACCGCCTGGAGAGCGTCGACCTGTCGGGGCTGGCCGGCGACGTGCTGCGGGCCGCGCGGCCGCGGGCGCGGGAGCGGGACCTGGCCGTCACGGCGGACGTCTCGCCCGCGTCGGTCACCGGCGACCCCGCACTGGTCGAGCGGCTGGTGGCGAACCTGGTCGACAACGCGATGAGCTACAACGTCCCGGGCGGCCAGGTGGAGGTGGCGACGGGCGCGCAGGGCGCCCGCTGCTTCCTGTCGGTGACGAACACCGGGCCGCCCGTCCCGCCGGAGATGGTGGACCTGCTGCTCAACCCGTTCCAGCGGCTGCACCGCTCGGCCGCGGACGACGGCCACCACGGCCTCGGGCTGTCCATCGTCCAGTCGATCGCGGTGGCGCACTCGGCGGAACTGATCGTGCGCGCCCGTCCGGAGGGCGGCCTGGTGATCAGGGTGCTGTTCCCCTAGCGGCTTTGTGCCCGTCGTGTGACCGGTCGGTGCGTAGAACATGACCCATGACGACGAATACCAGAAGGCAACGCCCGGCGTCTCTCCTGTCCGCATTCGCCCTGACGCTCGTCGCGGCGGTGGCGGGCTGCACCACGGACGAGGACCCGGGGGTGGCGACCGCCGACCCCGGCGCGTCCGCGGCCGCCGCCGCGCCCGCCGCCGGCGGCGACGACTCGGGTCTGAAGTTCTCGCAGTGCATGCGCGGTCAGGGCCTCACCTGGTTCCCCGACCCGGGCCAGGACGGGGGGCTGCGCGTCAGCGTCCCCGACGGCACCGACCAGAGCACGGTCGACAAGGCGGAGCAGGCGTGCAAGGCGTACGCACCCGGCGCGCGGCGGAACGGCCCGCTCAGCGCCGACGATCTCGACAAGCTCCGGCAGGTGTCCCAGTGCATGCGGGACCACGGATTCGCGAAGTATCCGGACCCCGACGCCAACGGCAGCATCAACATCGACGAGCAGGCCACCGGGATCTCCCACGCCGCCCCGGGCTTCGAGAAGGCCGTGCAGGAGTGCCGGAAGTACCTGCCGCCGCGGCGAAGCAAGGGTGACTCCTGATGCGGGCGCGGCGCACCGCGGGCGTGGTCACCGGCGTGCTCTCGGCCGGCGCCGTCGCCGCCGCGGTCACGATCTTCAACCTGCCGGATGCCGAGGAGGCCGCCGGCTCCGCCCCCGGCACGCCGGCGAACACCGTCGAGGTCGCCCGGCAGACGCTGATCGACCGGGAGGACCACGACGGCACGCTCGCACACGGCGACACCACCACGATCTGGGCGCGCGGCGGCGGCACCGTGACCGGGCTGCCCGCGGAGGGCTCGACGATCACCCGGGGCGGGGCGGCCTTCCGCCTCGACGACAAGCCGGTGACGCTGCTCTACGGCTCGATACCCGCGTATCGCAGGCTCTCTGCGGGCGTCCGGGGAGCCGACGTCGAGCAGTTCGAGCAGAACCTCTGGGCGCTCGGCTACCGCGGGTTCACCGTCGACCGCGGCTACAGCCGGTCGACCGCCGCCGCGGTCGAGCACTGGCAGGACGACCTCGGCCGCGCCGAGACCGGGTCCGTCGATCCCGGCCAGATCGTGTACGCCCCCGGAGCGGCGCGGGTGGAGTCACTGAGCACCCAGGTCGGTGCCGTGGTGGGGCCCGGCGCCGCCGTGGAGAAGGTCACCGGCACCGCGCCGCGGGCCACGGTGCTGCTCGACGCGAGCGCGGGGCGGCTCGCCCGGCAGGGCGCCGCGGTGCGGGTCACGCTTCCCGGCGGCACGGCCGTACCCGGAAAGATCGTCAAGGTCGCCACGGTCGTGGCCGAGGGCGACGACGGCCGGGCGAGCGTCACCAGGTTCCGGGTGACGATCCGGTTCGGGTCGGCGGTCGAGAGCGCCGGCACCGCCGTGGTCACCGTCGCGTTCACCGCCGGCCGGCGGCCGGACGTGCTGGCCGTCCCGGTGCCGGCCCTGCTCGCGCTCGCCGAGGGCGGGTACGGGGTGCAGGTCGTCGACGCGGGCGCGACGCGGATCCTGGCGGTGGAGACCGGCCTCTTCGCCGACGGCAAGGTCGAGATCACCGGGAGCGGGCTGCGGCCCGGCACGAGGGTGGCGATGCCGTCGTGAACACCCCACTGGTCGAGCTGACCGGGGTGACCAGGACCTACCCCGGCGGGGTCACCGCGCTGCACTCGGTCGACCTGGTCGTCGAGTACGGCGAGCTGTCGGCGATCGTCGGGCCGTCGGGCTCCGGCAAGTCCACGATGCTGCACCTGATCGGCACGCTGGACCGGCCGTCGCGGGGCACCGTGCGCATCGACGGGCACGACGTGGCGTCGCTGTCCGACCGGCGGGTGTCCGCGCTGCGCGCCCGGCGCATCGGCTTCGTCTTCCAGCAGTTCCACCTCGCGGCGGGGCGGGACGCGCTGGGCAACGTCGCCGACGGCCTGCTCTACACCGGCGCCGGCAGGCGGGAACGCCGGCGGCGCGCCGAGGCCGCGCTGGCGCGGGTCGGCCTGGCCGACCGGCTGACCCACCGCCCCCATCAGCTCTCCGGCGGCGAGCGCCAGCGGGTGGCCATCGCCCGCGCGGTCGCGGGCGACCCGCCGCTGCTGCTCGCGGACGAGCCGACCGGGAATCTCGACTCGGTCGCCGGCCTCGGCGTCCTGGAACTGCTGCGCGGGCTGAACTCGGCGGGCACGACGGTCCTGGTCATCACGCACGATCACGAGATCGCGCAGAGCCTGCCGCGGCGGGTGTCGCTGCGCGACGGACGGGTGGCCCGAGATGTATGAGCCCTCCCGGCTGCGCCTGTCGGACCTGGCCCGGCTCGGCGGATACGGCCTGCGCTCGCGCCCGCTGCGCGCCGTGCTGTCGGCGCTGGGCATCGCGATCGGCATCGCCGCGATGACCGCCGTGGTGGGCATCTCCGCGTCCAGCCGCGCCCACCTCGACCGGGAGCTGGCGCGGCTCGGCACCAACTTGCTGACCGTGTCGCCCGGCACCACGATGCTCGGCGAACCGGCCGCGCTGCCCGACGAGTCGGTCTCGATGATCAAGCGGATCGGCCCGGTGCTGTCGGCCACCGCGACCGGTGTTCTCGCGGAGGTGCATGCCTATCGCACCGACCGGATCCCGGCGGCGCAGTCCGGCGGCCTGTCCGTGCTCGCGGCCCGGCTCGACGTGCGCGAGACGGTCGGCGCCGAGCTGGACCACGGCGCCTGGCTCAACGCGGCGACCGACCGGTATCCGGCGGCGGTGCTCGGCGCGACGGCCGCCGAGCGGCTCGGCGACGTGCCCGCCGTCCACATCGGCGGCCGGTGGTGGACCGTGGTCGGGGTGCTGCGGAAGGTGCCGCTCGCGCCTGAACTGGACTCGGCGGTGCTGATCGGGTGGCCGGCGGCCACCGCGTACCTGGGCTTCGACGGGCATCCGACGACGGTCTACACGCGGTCGGTGGAGTCGCGGGTGGAGGCGGTGCGCGCGGTGCTGGCCGCCACGGCCAACCCGGCGGCGCCGGGCGAGGCGATGGTGTCGAAGCCGTCCGAGGCACTGACCGCCCGCCGCGCCGCGAACGCGACGTTCACCGCGCTGCTGCTCGGGCTGGGCGCGGTCGCGCTGCTCGTGGGCGGGATCGGCGTCGCCAACACCATGGTGATCTCGGTGCTGGAGCGGCGCGGCGAGATCGGCCTGCGCAGATCGCTGGGCGCCACCCGGGGTCAAGTCCGCATCCAGTTCGTCGCGGAGTCGCTGCTGCTGTCGCTGATCGGCGGCGCGGCCGGGGTGCTGCTCGGCTGCCTGGTGACCGGGACGTACGCCACGACGCAGCGGTGGCCGACGGTCGTGCCGCCGTGGGTCCTCGTCGGCGGCGTCGGCGCGACGGTGGTGATCGGCGCGATCGCGGGCCTGTATCCGGCGATCCGGGCGGCCCGCCTGGCGCCGACGGAGGCCCTGGCGGCGAGCTGATCACCAGGTGGTGAGCAGGAGGTGGTTGATCAGCAGCGCGACCACCGCCTGCGCGAGGAGCCAGCCGCGCCGCGTCGGGGGCGGGAGCAGCGCCGCACCCGCCGGCAGCCAGCAGGCGAACGGCAGCCAGATCCGCTCCACCTCGGCCTTGCTGAGCCCGGACAGGTCCGCCGCCAGGATCCCGGCGAGGCCGGCGAGGGGGAGCAGCACCGCCGGCGTCAGGCCGGCCCGCGTCACGGCCCGCCGCAGGATCGCCGCCGCGGCGGGCCCGGCGCAGGCCACGACCAGCGCCAGGTTCGCCCACACCCAGTACCCGTACGGCCGCTCGCTCGCCACGCCCTGGTAGTACCGCTCGACGACGAGGTGGTAGCCGTCGAGCCACCGGAAGCCGGCGAGCGTGAACGCCGCCACGACCGCCGCGCCGGCGCCCGCGGCCGCGCCGACCGCGCGCCAGGCCAGGGGCCCGAGGCGCCGGGCCAGCAGCACCACCGCCAGGATGGGCAGCAGGAACAGGGTGAGCCCGTAGGACAGGTAGAGGCAGAAGGCCAGCAGCGCCCCTGCGGCGGCGCCGGCGAGGACCCGGCGGCGGGTCAGCGCCACCGCGAGCAGCGCCGCGCCGGTCGCGGCGGCCCCCGCGAACAGGCCGTCGGCGGAGGCGCCGATCCAGACCGCGCCGGGGAACAGCACCAGGAACGGCACCGCCGCGCGGGCGGCGTCCTCGTCGCCGAGGGCGCGGATCGTCACCGGCACCGCCACCGCGATCAGCGCGCCGGCCCCGGCACACACCAGGGCGGCCGCCGCGCCGCCGCCGAGGCCGATCCGGTCGAGGCCGACGAAGACCAGGAGGGCGCCCGGCGGGTGGCCGGCGACGTGCGTGGTCCACGAGTCCGGCTGGAAGTCGAGGATCCGGCCGGTGAATCCGCGCAGCATGGCGGGCACGTCGGTGACCCCGCCGACCTCGCTGAGGTACTCGTGCCCGGTGGTGAGCCGCCCCGCGAGCCCGCGCCGCCAGCCGTCCACCAGCGCGAGCGACAGGATCCAGGCGGCCGCCGCCCCGTAGCCGGCCGCCATCAGCCGCCGCCAGGCCAGCACGCTCGCGAGTCGCGGACCGTGACACGCCACCAGCACCGCCACGGCGAGCGCGAGCGGCGTACCCGGGCCGAGGTGCGGCAGCCAGACGGCGGTGAACGGCGCCGAGGTGGCGTGCACCGGCCGCCCCGCGAGGTACCGGGCCGCGCCGACCACGCAGGCGAGCGCGACCAGCCCGAGCGCGGCGGCACCCGCGACCAGGTCGGCGCGGGTCGACCGGTCCGTCGCCGGCGCCTCGCGGACGTTCATCCGCGCAGGGCCGCGTGCGCGAACTCCGTCAGCCCGGTCACCAGATCGACCTCGGCGCGGAAGCCCAGCTCCGCCGCGGCCCGTTCGGGGGAGGCGACCACGTGACGCACGTCGCCGAGCCGGAACTCGCCGGTCACCACGGGCTCCGGGCCGCCGACCGCCCGGGCCAGCGCCGTCGCCATCTCGCCCACGGTCGTGGCCCGGCCCGAGGCCACGTTGTAGGCACGCAGCCCCACCCGGTCGTCCCGGCCGGTGGCGTCCAGCGCGGCGACGTTGGCCCGCGCCACGTCGCCGACGTGTACGAAGTCGCGCCGCTGGGCGCCGTCCTCGAAGACCCGCGGCGCGCGGCCGGCCTCCAGCGCCGAACGGAAGATCGCCGCGACGCCGCTGTAGGGGGTGTCGCGCGGCATCCCCGGGCCGTAGACGTTGTGGTAGCGCAGCGCCACGACCGTGCCGCCGCACTGCCGGGCCCAGGCGGCGCTCAGGTGCTCCTGGGCGAGCTTGGTGGCCGCGTACACGCTGCGGGGGTCGAGCGGGGCGTCCTCGTCCACCGGCACCGAGGTCAGGGTCCGTCCACAGAGGAGACAGGTCGGCTCGAAACGCCCGGCGGCGAGGTCGGCGACCGCACGCGCGGCGGGCCGGGCCGGGCCGTCGGCGGGGCAGGTGTAGGCGCCCTCCCCGTACACGACCATCGAGCCGGCCAGCACGAGCCGGTGCACGCCGGCCCGGGCCATCGCCGCGAGCAGCACGGCGGTGCCGAGATCGTTGCAGCCGACGTACTCGGGCAGGTCGTCGAGGTCGACACCCATCCCGACCATCGCGGCCTGGTGCACGACGGCGTCGACGCCGCGCAGCGCCGCGGCGACCGCGGCGCCGTCCCGGAGGTCCGCCCGCCGCACCGCGACACCGTGGACGGTGTCCGGCGGCGGCCCGGCGTGCGCGGCCGGATGGCCGACGTCGAGGATGCTCACCCGGTGCCCGGCGTTCAGCAGGGCGGAGGTCACGTGGGTGCCGATGAAGCCGGCGCCGCCGGTCACGAGTACGTGTGTCACCCGACCGACCCTAGGCCCGCCGCGGCCCGCCGATCGCCGATCCGCGAAGCACGTCAGCGGATGGTAAGGATTGCGCACAGGTAAGGACTTCGTAAGGTGGATTCGCCGTTGCGGGCGCCCGGCCGAGGCTACTTTTCCGTTCGTGACCGATGTCGTTCTGCCCTGCCTCAACGAGGCTCCCGCCCTGGCCTGGCTGCTGCCGCGGATGCCCGCCGGATACCGTCCGATCGTCGTCGACAACGGCTCGACCGACGGCTCGGCCCAGGTGGCCCGCGGCCTCGGCGCCCGGGTCGTCGCGGTGCCGCGGCCCGGCTACGGGGCGGCGGTGCACGCCGGAACGGTCGCCGCCGACCCGGTCGACGGGATCGTCTGCGTGATGGACGCCGACGGCTCGTTCGACCCCGCCGACCTGCCGTCGGTCGCCGACCCGGTCCGCGCGGGCGCCGCCCGGCTGGCGGTGGGCAGGCGCCGGCCGGTCGGCCGCGGTGTGTGGCCGCCGCACGCCCGCCTCGGCAACGCGGTGCTCGCCCGCCGGCTGCGCCGCACCACGGGCCTGCGGGTGCACGACATCGGCCCGATGCGCGCCGCGCGGCGTGACGACCTGCTCGACCTCGGCCTGGTGGATCGCCGCTTCGGGTACCCGCTCGAACTGCTGATCGCCGCGGCCGGCGCGGGCTGGGAGGTCACCGAGGTCGACGTGGCCTACCACCCGCGGGCGGCGGGCACGAAGTCGAAGGTCACCGGCACGATCCGGGGCACCGCGCGGGCGATCCGCGACATGAGCGCGGTGCTCGCCCGATGAGCGCCCAGGTGCTGGTCCTGGCCAAGACGCCGGTGCCGGGCCGGGTCAAGACCCGGCTCTGCCCACCGTGCACTCCCCGGGAGGCCGCCGGGATCGCCGCCGCCGCGCTCGCGGACACCCTGGCCGCCGTCGCCGCCACGCCGGGCGTGCGGCGCCGGCTCGTCGTCGAGGGCGACCACCCGGCGCCGCCGGGCTGGGGCAGGACGGCGCAGCGGGGGACGACGCTCGGCGAGCGACTGGAGAACGCGTACGCCGACACCCGGATCGCCGGCGCGGGGAGCCTGCTGATCGGCATGGACACCCCGCAGGTCGGCGCCGGACTGCTCGCCGCCGCCGTGCGGCGCCTCGGCGAGGACGACGTCGACGCGGTGTTCGGGCCCGCCGAGGACGGCGGCTGGTGGGCCCTGGGCCTCAACGATCCGGCACACGGACGGGTCCTGCGCGACATCCCGACGTCCACTTCGGACACGGGCGCCCTGACCCTTGCCGCGCTGCGTGACCGCGGCCTGCGGATCGCGGAGCTGCCGGCGCTGCGCGACGTCGACACCTTTGTGGACGCGTGTGCGGTCGCCGTGGCGTGTCCCGCGGCCGGCCGCTTCCCGCAGGCCGTTGCGGCGGCGAGATGACCACGGCCGCCCTGACCGTCTTCGACGCGACCATTGCCCGGGCCGGCGCCGGATTCCCGGTCGCGCTGACGGTCACCGACGATCGCGGCGCCCGCCACCGGTTCGATCCCGCCGCCTGGTGCCGAAGCCACCTGCCGGGCGACCGGGGACTCCTGGCCCGCTGCGCCGGGCCGACCCTTGACATCGGGTGCGGCCCCGGCCGGCTGACCGGCGCGCTCAACCGGCTCGGCCACCCGGCGCTGGGCATCGACGTCAGCGCCGCGGCCGTGCGCCTCGCCCGCGCCCGGGGCGCCACCGCCATGCGCCGTGACGTCTTCGGCCACGTACCCGGGCTCGGCCGCTGGCGGCACCTGCTGCTGGCCGACGGCAACATCGGCATCGGCGGCGATCCCGGCGCGCTGCTGCGCCGGTGCCGCGAGCTGCTCGCCCGCGACGGCCGTCTGCACGTCGAGCTGGGGCCGCCCGGCACCCGAAGCTGGGCCGGCGACGCCTGGCTGCACGACGAGGCCGGCAACCCCGGCGCGCCGTTCCGGTGGGCTCAGCTGGCCGCCGGCGAGCTGGCCGCGCTCGCGGAGGCGAGCGCGTTGCGGGTGGAATGCGAATGGACGGAGGCGGACCGATGGTTCGCGACGCTGACCCCGACCTGAGCCGCAAACCGGCGGGCCCGCCACGATCGTTGCCGGCCCGGCTGGCCGAACTGGGCGCGGCGGCGAACCGGTGGGTGCGGGCGCCGCTTCCGCCGCCACCGGCGGCGCTGCGCCGCGGCCCGCTGCGACGGGATGCCTTCGACTCACGCCTGCGCTCGCCGCGGCTGACCAGCCTGCTCGGGCTGGCCCTGGCCGTCGCCTTCGCCGTCTGCTTCCTCACCGGACTGATCAGCCACCTGATCCAGCACCCGCCCGCCTGGTTCTGGTGGCCGTCCCGGCCGGTCGGCCTGTACCGCGTCACCCAGGGCCTGCACGTCGCCACCGGCCTGGCATCGGTGCCGCTGCTCGGCGCGAAACTCTGGTCGGTCTACCCGCGGCTGTTCGGCTGGCCGCCCGCGCGCACCCTCGTCCACGCCGTCGAACGGGCCGGCGTCGCCGTGCTGGTCGCCGCCGCGCTGTTCCAACTGTTCAGCGGCATCCTCAACATCGCCCGCTGGTACACCCCGATGCCGTTCTTTTTCACCGCGGGCCATTACTGGTCGGCGTGGCTGGCGGCCGGTGCCCTGATGGCCCACCTCGGCGTCAAACTCCCGATCGTCCGCCGGGCGCTCGCCCGGGCCACGCCCGACCGGACGCGGCCCGGCGGGCTCACCCGGCGCGGGCTGCTCGGCGCCGTCGGCGCGGCCGCCGGCGTCATCACCCTCGCCACCGCCGGGCAGACCGTCGCCCCGCTCGCGCCGGTCGCGCTGCTCGCACCGCGACGGCCCGGCACCGGTCCGCAGGGGCTGCCGGTCAACAAGACCGCCGCCGGCGCCGGGGTGCGCGACGCCGCCTTCGACCCCGGGTACCGGCTGACCATCGCCGGCCCGGCGCGGACGGTGAGTCTCGACCTGGCCGGGCTGGCCGCGCTGCCGCAGCACACGGTCGTCCTGCCGATCAGCTGCGTCGAGGGCTGGAGCTCGACCGGGACCTGGACCGGCGTGCGGCTGCGTGATCTGGCCGCCCTCGTCGGCGTCGATCCGGAGCACGCCGAGGCCTACGTCGAATCCCTCGAGGCCCGCGGCCGGTACCGGGCCACGACCGTGCCGCCCCCGCACGTCCGGGACCCGTACACGCTCATCGCGCTGCGGCTCGGCGGCGAGGTCCTGCACCCGGACCACGGCTACCCGGCCCGCCTCATCGCCCCGAACCGCCCCGGTGTGCTGCAGACCAAGTGGGTCGCCCGGATCACCGCCCGGAGCGCCTCGTGAAGACCGCCCGGCGCGCGCTCGTCGGTTCCGGCGCGCTCCTCATCGCGTACGCGATAAGCGGCGCACTCGCCGACCGCGACCTCAAGGGCGGCGTGCTGATCTTTCTCGTCGCCGTCCTCGTGGTGCACGACGCACTGCTGCTGCCGCTGTCCATCGGCGTCGGCGTGCTGATCGGCAGGATCGTCCCGCCCCGGCTGCGCACGCCCGTCCGGGTCGCCGCGGTGGTCAGCCTCGCCGTGACGGTGGTGGCGCTGCCGCTGGTGCTGGGCCGCGGCCGGGTCCCCGGCAACCCGTCGATCCTGCCGCTGAACTACGGCCGCGGCCTGCTCGTCGTCTACGCGGCCGTCTGGGCGACGGCCGCCGGGTTCGCCGTCGCCCGGCACCGGCCGCGCCGCCGGTTGCCTCGTCGTAGTAGAAACGGGTGAGGCCGTCGGCGTCGTCCGTGCGTGTCCCACCGAACGGCGAGGGGTGCCCGGTTGAGAGCGGTCGTGTATGAACGGTACGGGCAGCTGGACGTTCTGCGGATCGAGACGATTCCCACGCCGTCTCCCGGCGCCGGCCAGGTGCTCGTCAGGATCGCGGCGACCTCGGTCAACCTCAGCGACTGGGAGACCCTGCGCGGCTCGCCGCTGTATGCACGGATCGGCGGCCTGCGCACGCCCGCCCGCCGGACGCTGGGCTCGGACATCGCCGGATGGGTCGAGGCGGTCGGCCCGGCCGTGACCCGGTTCCAGCCCGGTGACGAGGTGTACGGCGACAACCTCGCCCTCAAGGGCGGCTTCGCCGAGTACGCGATCGCCGCCGAGTCGGCGTTGTCCCGCAAACCCGCGGCCCTGTCCTTCGCCGAGGCGTCGGCGATTCCGCAGGCGGGCGTCATCGCGTGGCAGGGCACCGCCGGCGCCGCGGCCGGGCAGCGGGTCCTGATCAACGGTGCCGGCGGAGGCTCGGGCTCGTTCGCGATCCAGCTGGCCAAGCGGCTCGGCGCCCACGTGACCGGCGTCGACAACGCGGGCAAGCTCGCCTTCATGCGGTCGGTCGGCGCGGACGCGGTGATCGACTATCGCGGCGAGGACTTCACCCGCGGCGAACCGTACGACCTGATTCTGGATCTGGTCGCGCACCGGTCGGTGTTCGCCTACCGCCGGGCGCTGGCACCGGGCGGCCGCTACCGGTGCGTCGGCGGATCGGTCGGTGCGCTGCTGCGGGTGCTGACGGTCGGATCGCCGGCCGGCCTGGTCACGCGGCGGCGGCTGGGCGTGCTCGCGGTCAGGCAGGGGCCGGCGCACTTCGAACCGGTCGCCGACCTCTGCCTGGCGGGTGGCCTCGCCATCCACATCGACAGGACGTTCACCCTCGACGAGGTGCCCGAGGCGCTGGCCCGGGTCGGCGAGGGCAACGCCCTCGGCAAGGTCGTCGTAGCCGTGGCGTGACCACGGCTACGTCCGCCGGCACCGATCAGTTGCCGCCCAGCCGGCCCACCCTGCGGAATCACGCCTTGGTGCCATCCGGATGGGACGGTTCACGGGTGGTCGGCCGGGGGCAGGAAGTCCGGGCCGTACTGGTCGATGAGGGCCCTCAGGGCCTGCATCGTGGCCATGATCTCGCTTCGCCAGTCGCGGTCCGAGGCCGGCTCCTCCGGGTCCGCCGAGCCGTCGAGCACGGTCCACGCGTCGCGCAGCACCCGGTGTGCGTGCTCCTCCTCGGCCCGCCTGCGCAGCTGGTACCGCCAGGTGTCGAGCACGTCGCCGGCGAGGGCGGTCATCTGTTTGAGGTCCCGGACGACCGGCTTCATCTCGTCCTCCACCAGCTTCATGCTCCGGGCCATCGCGGCGTCCGCCTGGCCGAGCTTCGCGCGCAGGGCCGGATCGAGGGCCCGGAGACGCTGCGCCGTGGCCCGGGTCTTCCGCCGTTCGGCGCCGACGGACTGCAGGATGCTCAGCTGCCCCGCGACCGTCAGCAGGGCGCGGGCGGCGGAGCGTTGCAGGTCGGCGAGGTGCACCATCGGCCGGGGACCGCCGGCCTGAAACCGGTGCAGATCCACCAGGATGCCGTCCAGGCTCTCGACGGTCTCCAGGAGCTTGCGAAGCCGCTGCTGCTCGGCGGCGCCGGTCAGCCGGTAGACATCGCCGGTCTGCCGGAGCCGGGCGCGGTCCCTCCGCGCGGAGCCGGTGGTCCGCAGCCGCAGCCAGATGGCGACGGCGAAGGTCAGGACGACGACGATGGCGCCGCCGAGGAAGCCATCCGGTCCGAGACCTGGCACGAACGAGCAGGCCAGCACGAGAACCAGCCCGCAGCAGGCCAGGGCGACCGCGCCGGCGTCCAGCGGCGGCTGCGCGTGACCGCGCACCGCCTCGGCCCACCGCTGCGGGGTGTCTCGATAGACCACCGGCCCGAGTCCCTCGGTCCCGGCGGCCCAGCCATGCACGTGCAGTTCCGTGCCGCGCTGGACGATACGAACCGAATCCAATGTCGCTCGGGCCGGCATGCGAATCATCATCCCAAGAAGCGTCCCGAATCTCGGTCACCCGATCGGGGGCCGCACCACCGGGGGAACAGCCGGCAGCCCGCGGTACCCGGACGGCATCGCCGGCCCACTCCGCGAGCGCCGGCAGGTCCCGCGAAACGCGAAGTTCACTTAAGATCCGCGCCATGCCCGTCGCCCCGGCCCAGCCGTATCCCGATTTCGATCCTGTCGCCGCGTACCCCGTGATGGGCCGGGTGCGCAACGCGCTGGTCGTCCAGGACTGGGCCGCCGTGCGCGCGCTTGTCGACGCGGCGCCGGAATCCGCCGCCCGGACGATGCTGATCCGCTTCGCCGCCACGGTCCCGGACACCGAACGGTTCCTGCGGGACGTGCTGGACCGCGACCCCGATGATTCCGTCGCCGGCGCCATGCTCGGCGGGCGTCTCATCGACGCGGGGTGGGCGGTGCGGACGAGGGCCATGGCCGAGCACGTCAGCGCCGGGCAGTTCCGCGTCTTCCACGAGCACCTGCGCCGCGCCGAGCAGATCCTCATCACCGCGGCGGCCCGCAATCCCGCGGATGTCGCGGTCTGGTGCGAGCGGCTGATCAGCGCCCGGGGCCTCGGGCTGGGGATCTCCGAGGTGCGCCGGCGCTACGACCGCCTGGCCGCGCACGACCCGCACCACCTGCCGGCGCAGTCACAACTCCTGCAGTCGCTGTGTCCGAAGTGGGACGGCACCTGGGAGCAGGTGCACGCCTTCGCCAGGGAGCGGATGCTGGCCGCCCCGAAGGGCGCGAACAACGCCGTCCTGGTCGTCACGGGGCACCTCGAGCGGGCGCTCGGCGACGACGAGAGCCACCTGGCGACCCCGTTCGCCCGCGACGAGGTCCACGAGGCCGCCGCCCGCTCGGTGCTGGACCCGGACTTCCGGCACGACTACGGCTGGGTCGGTGTGCGCAACTCCTTCGCGATGGCGTTCAGCCTCATGGGCGACAACCGGGAGGCGGCGGCACAGTTCAACGCGCTGGACCGCTTCGCCAGCAAGGATCCCTGGGAATACCTCGGCAACCCCGCCGAGGCGTTCGTCCGGCGGCGGGCGCGGGCGTACGCGATCGCGGGTGCGCGATGATCCGCCGCACCGAGATCGACGGCGTGCCGGCGCTGATCGCGCCCACCGCCGGGCCCCTGCAGGCCGGGCTGATGTTCCGGGTCGGCCGGGCCGACGAGACCCTGTCCCGGGCGGGCATCACCCACCTGCTCGAACACCTCGTGCTGCACCCGATGGGCCTCGCCGACTACCACTACAACGGCGCGACCGCGCCGGTCACGACGTACTTCCACATGCAGGGCCCCGAGAAGGACGTCGCGGGCTTCCTGTCGGGGGTGTGCGATGCGCTGAGCGCCCTGCCGCTGGACCGGCTGGAGACCGAGAAGGCGATCCTGCGTACGGAGCACGGCAGTCGGACGCCGCACGTCACCGAGCCGATGGCACTGTGGCGGTACGGTGCCCGGGGCCACGGCCTGATCGGCTATCCGGAGTTCGGGCTGCACATGATCACTCCGGACGACCTGAGCGCGTGGGCCGCCCGATACTTCACCCGGGACAACGCGGTGCTCTGGATCACCGGCAGCGACGTGCCGGCGGGCCTGACCCTGCGGCTGCCGGCCGGCGAGCGCCAAGCCGTGCCGGCCGCGTCGTCGGCGCTGCCGGTCACGCCCGCGTACTTCTCCGGCGGCTCCCGGACCGTGGCGCTGGACGCGGTCGTCCGGCGCCGCACCGCCGCGGGAGTGTTCGCCGGCGTGCTGGAGCGCGAACTGTTCCGCGGGCTGCGCCAGGAGGGCGGCCTGTCCTACACGGCGAGCGCCGACTACAACCCGCGCGGCGACGGGTACGCCGTCGTCACCGCGCTCGCCGACGCGCTGCCGGAGAAGCAGGACGCGGTGCTCGGCGGGTTCATCGACGTCCTGGCCAAGCTGCGGGTCGGCCGGATCGAGCCGGCCGACCTGGCGGCGGTCGTCGCCAGGCGGGCCGACGCCCTGGACAACGCCGAGGTGTCGGCGACCCGGCTGCCGTCGCTCGCGCTGGCCCTGCTCACCGGCGAGCCGCAGCCGTCGGCCGAGGAACTGGCCGCCGAGCTGAGGAACGTGACCGTCGCCGACGTGCACGAGGTCGCCGAGGAGGCGCTGGGCTCGGCGCTGCTGATGGTCCCGGCCGGTCGCAGCGCCGACTGGGCCGGGTTCGCGGCGGCCCCCTCCGTCTCCGACGGCGCGGTGGACGGCCAGGCGTACCGGTCTCTCGAGGGCAGCGACGCGCGGCTGGTGGTCGGCGAGCAGGGCGTCAGCCTGGCCGGCCCGCAGGAGGCGATCACCGTCCGCTTCGACCAGTGCGCGGTCGTGCTGGCCTGGCCGGACGGGTGCCGCACCCTGATCGGCGAGGACGCGATCTCGCTGACCGTCGAGCCGACGCTGTTCGCCGGCGGCGCGGCCGTCCCGCCCGTCATCGACGCGGCCGTCCCGCCGCACCTGCGGGTCGACATGCCCGCGCGCGACCCGTCCTCGATTCCGGTGCCGGACCCGGATCGGTACAGCCGGCCCCCCGGCGTCCGGCCCCTCGGCAGCCGCCTCAGGTTGTGGCAGCGGGCCGGCGTACCCAAGCTCGGGTTCCTGCTGTTGCTCGCCGCCGGACTGACCGTGCTGGGGATCGTCGGCATGGTGACCGGTGCGGGGACGATTCGCGGGCAACTGGTGGCGGTGGCGGGCGGCGGCGTCTGGTCGAGCTATCTCATCCGCAACCTGATTCCCCGCGTCCAGCAGGTGTGGCGAATGCTGGAGTGACCCCCGCCGGCCTGCGCGTGCGCGATGCCCAGCGGGTCAGGCCCGGGCTGAGCAGGCCGGCGGCCGCGAAGAGCGCGGCGGTGGCCGCCCACCCGGCGACCCCGCCGTCCAGGATCAGCAGTGTCAGCAGGGCCGGCCCGGCGGCGCGGACCGCCCCGCCGAGCAGTTGGTCGGCGCCCTGGTAGGCACCGACCGCGTCCGGGTCGGCCAGGTCGTAGGCGAGTCCCGCGCTGCCGACCGAGTGCCACAGGTCGCCGATGGTGTACACCACGGTCGTGAGGAGCAGCAGTACGATCCCGGGAGTGGCGGGCAGGCTGCCGGTCGCGGCGAAGAGCAGCATCGCCGCCGCCAGCACCAGGCCCGCGCGGCGCACGGTCCGGGCCGCCGTCGCCGCCGTGCGGACGCCGCGGCTGAGTCGCACGGCCACCAGCACCGTCAGCGCGGTGTTGATGACCAGAATCGCGGGCACCGCCCCCGCCCCCGCGGCCGTGTGTGACACCACCCAGAGCGGGATGATCAGTGCGAGTATCACCTCGTGCAGCGAGAGCGCCGCCGACGCGGTGCCGACCGCGAGGAAGGGAACGTCCCGCAGTGCCGGCCCGAGCAGACCACGGCGCGGCGTGGCGGCGGCCGGCGCCGGCCGTACGGCGGGCAGGCGCATGACGAGCGCCGCGGAGATCGCATGGGTCGACGCGTTGCCGATCACCAGTAGCCGGTACGCGAGTGGGGTGTCGGCCGTCAGGGCGAGCCCGGCCAGCGCGGCGCCGGCGCCGATGCCGATGTTCGCCACCGCCCGCAGGGTCGCGAACGCCGCCACGCGTCCGCGCGGGCCCGCGATCGCCGCGACCAGGGCGGCGCGGACCGCGAGGTTGCCGGAGGCCAGCAGGGCGTCGAGGCCGGCCACCACGATGAGCGAGGAAGCCCCCCGGGTGAGGTAGAGCGCCGACCCGGCGAGCCAGAGCCCGCTGCCGAGCGTGTTGGCCAGGGTGGCCCAGGACAGCGTCCGCAGGTGCCCGGACGGGGGCAGCGGCGACCAGCTCACGGAAGGCGAAGGACCGCGGCGACCCGCTCCGACGTCACGTCGCCGGTTTCAGGAGGAAGGCGAGGTGTTCGCGGGCGGCGTCCGTGGCCGCGGTGCGGGCGGCGCGCAGCGCGGCCCGGTCGCGTTCGAGGCGGGCCGGCAGCGGGTCGCTGGGCCGCGGCGTCAGCGCGAGCGTGCTCAGGCCGTGGCACCAGCCGTCCCGTACCTGCTGGAGGGTCTCCCGGTAGCGGTGCGGGCGGCCGCGGTAGGCGGCGGCCAGTTCCGGGTTGAGTCGGCGCAGGTAGCGCTCGGCCAGCGCGTCGGCGGGGCCGTAGGCGGGCTGCGTGCCCGGCGGCCGGGTGGCGAGCACCAGGGCGTGGGTCGCGCCGCGGGCGGCGGCGGTGACGACCGGCACGGCCTCCACGATGCCGCCGTCCAGCCAGCGGCGCCCGCGCAGGACGACCGGGTCGCCGCCGAGCAGGGGCAGCGAGCCGGACGCCTGGATGCTGCTGATCAGGTCGGTGCGGTCGGTGAAGCCGGTCAGGGCCTCGGTGCGGCCGGTGTCCACATCGGTGGCGACCATGACGAGCCGGTCGTTCCACGCGCCGCCGGCCGCGGAGCCGACGTCGAAGAGCTGGTCGACGTGGTTGACGATGCGGGAGCCGTCGATGGCGGGGCGGCCGCGGACCAGGCGGCGCACGTCGATGAATTCGGGGGAGGCGAACACCTCGGCGTAGGACTCG
This sequence comes from Actinoplanes sp. NPDC026623, assembly GCF_040638275.1. Classification (NCBI taxonomy): domain Bacteria; kingdom Bacillati; phylum Actinomycetota; class Actinomycetes; order Micromonosporales; family Micromonosporaceae; genus Actinoplanes; species Actinoplanes sp. NPDC026623. The sequence goes on from NZ_JBEZXZ010000056.1 coordinate 24,905, forward strand.
GCCATCGCGCCGGCGGCGCCGACCGCGAGGGCGGCGGCGTTGACCGCGCCGGCGGAGGTGCCGACGATCATGTCGATCGACGGCAGCAGGCCCTCCCGCTCGATGACCGCGGCCATCGCGGCGGAGACGATGCCGCGCATGCCGCCGCCCTCGATGACCAGCGCGACCGTCGCGCCGTCGTCGGTGCGGCCGGTGCGGTGGCGCTCGGCGAGAATCTGCTGGACGGTGGCGGTGCGGGTTCGGCCCGCGCGTAGGGCCGGTTCCCCGCCGGGCGCGACGATGGTTCCCTGCGCGACCGCCACCAGGGTCTGTGTTCCGTCGCCGGCGACGGCGTAGACGTCGCAGCGGCAGGCGGCGCGGCGCCCGGCGGCGCGCATGACCGTGCCGTGCGCGCGCAGCGTCGTGCCCCGGGCCGCGGCGAGGTAGTCGATGGTGAGCCCGGAGGTGACCACATCGGGTCCGAGCGCCGCGCCGCCGGCGAAGGCCAGCGCGCAGTCGGCGGCGTAGGCGACGATGCCGCCGTGCACCGCGCCGTGGTGGTTGGTGATCTCGGAGCGGATGTCGAGTTCGACGATGGCGCTGCCCTCACCGAACGAGACCAGCCGGGTGCCGAGCATCCGGGTGACGGACTGGCCGGCGAGGACCCGCTGCGCGGTGGCGAGCTGGGGTGTCGTGGTCATCGGGTCCCTCCGATTGTCAGGTCCTGTGCGCCGAGGGCCCGGAAGCAGAACAGCCGGATCCCGTCCAGCGCACCGGCCTGCGCCTCGGAGGTGGGTTCGGGGCTGTCCGGGCGGATCCAGCCGACCAGGGATTCGGAGATCGCGCCCATGATGGCGGAGGCGGCCAGCCCGGGGTCCTGCGGCACGAAGTCGCCGCCGGCGAGGCCGTCGCGGATGATCTGCTCGCTCAGCTCGGTGTAGCTGCGGCGGTAGACCAGGCGTTCCGCCTCCACCGCCGGGCTGACCGGCTCGAACAGCAGGGCCCAGGCCATCCGGCGGCCCTGCAGCGCCCGGCCGGCGAACGTGCGGATCAGCGCGTTGAGGCGCTCCGGCGCGGGCCGGCCGGTGCCGGACACGGCCACCCGCGCCGTGTCGATCTCGTGGCTAGCGGCGCTGCGGAACACCTCGGCCAGCAGCCAGTCGCGGCTGTCGAAGTACGAGTACACGGACCCGACGCTGGCCTGGCATCGCGCCGCGATCGCGGCGACGGTGGCCGCCTTGAAACCGTCGGTGGCCACCAGCGAGCGGGCCGCGCGGAGCAGCCCGTCCCGCTTGTCCTCGGCGTTCTTCCTGGTCAGCGCGGTCGGCCGGTATGGCATCTGGGAGTCCCCCAAGTTATGAATCCGGATTCAATCCCAAGACAAGGAGTGAACCACGGTTCAGAACAACGGAACCACCCGGGGGTCGGTGTCAGGCGCCGGCCGGATGCGCGGTGTGCCGGGCGGCCTGACGCAGGTCGATGTCCTCGATCATCTCGCGGGCGATCTCCTCGGTCAGCCGCCGCTCCATGACGGCCCTGCCGAGCGCCAGCCGCTGCGCCTCGAAGGAGGCGTCCGGGTCGGTGGCGGGCTCCGCGGACGCCCCGGCCACGATCCGGCGGCCCTGCTCGCGCAGGCCCTCCTCCTCGGCTCGCTCGCCGCTCAGGTCGAACCTCAGCCGCCGGGTCAGCCAGCCGATCGTGGTGCCCTGGGTGAGCAGCGTGCCGAGCGTGACGAGCAGCGCGATCGCCAGGATCGCGTCCCGGCCCGCGACGTCCTTCGGGATGGCGCCGGCCGCGGCCAGGGTGAGGATGCCGCGCATGCCGATCCAGCCGACCAGCAGCGTCTCCTTCTGCGTCGGAGGATCCAGCGGCTCGCCGCCGCCCCGGTTCCGCCGCTGCCTGGCCTGCTCGTAGGCGTTGCGGAAGGATTCGTCCCGCTCGGACCGCCGCTTGATCAGGTGGTTCCGCAGCGTCCACCGTCCGAACAGCAGGTACACCGCCACCAGCCGGAACCCGATCGCCACCACCAGCAGGACGCCGGCCGCCACCAGGGTGCGGACCAGCCCCGGCTCCCGCGAGCCGGCCAGATCCTCGAACACGAACCTCAGTTGCAGGCCGATGTAGGCGAAGACGAACGTCTCCAGCACGAAGTCCAGCACCGGCCAGAAGGACCGCTCCTGCAGCCGGGTGCGGTAGGCGCCCGGGTACTGGTGCCTCGGATCGAGGGTCAGGTTGATGCTGATCGAGAACGCGGCAGTGACCACCGCGAGGATTCCCGACGCTCCCGCCTCCTCGGCGACCAGGAACGCCGTGAACGGCACCAGCAGCACCAGCGCCGTCTCCAGCGTCGGGTTGCCCAGCCGCTTGCGGATCCACAGCGTCATCAGCGCGAACAGGGCGCCGATCCCGATGCCCACCACCGCGTTCCGCAGCAGTTCCAGCGCGCCGTGCTGCCAGGAGGCGTGCTCGCCGCCGACCACGCCGATCGCGATGCTGAACAGGGTGAGCGCGGTCGCGTCGTTGACCAGGCTCTCCCCGGTGAGGATCGAGGTGACGCGCTTGGGCAGCCCGATCTCGTCACCGTGCGACACCGTGGTGATCGTGTCCGGCGGCGCGAGCACCGAGCCGAGCACGAACGCGGCGGCCCCGATCGTCGGCAGCAGCCAGGAGGCGACCAGCCCGAGCAGGCCCGCGGTGAGCAGGACGAGCAGCACCCCGAGCGTGATGATCGCCCGCAGGTTGGCGCCGAACGCCGCGAACGAGGCACCGCGGGTCGCCGAGTAGAGCAGCGGGGGCACCACGACCGCCAGGATGAACTCGCTGTCGAGCTCGAGCCGCGGCACCGCCGGGATGAACGAGGCCGCCGCGGCCAGCACCACGATGATCATGCCCGGCTCGACGTTCCGCTTGCGGGCGATCGCCGACACGGCGATGCCGGCGCCGATGATGATGAGAAGTAGTTGCACTCCGTCCACGATGATCAGGCTAGAGCGTGTCGGCGCCCCACGATCACGACGCCACCGCCGTCGAGCGGGCGCTGCCGGCCCAGGACCGCCGCCGGCGGCACCGCCGGCGGCGGTGCCGCCCGCATGATGGAGAATCGACTGGTGAGCGTGGGTGTCGTGCGCGGCCTGCGCCGCTATGCCGTGAAGTCGATGCTGGGCGAGGAACTCACGCACGGTGATTTCACCGCGCGGGGCCTGCGCGGCGACCGCGCGTTCGCCGTCCTCGACGGCGACGGCGCGGTGGGCAGCGCCAAGCATCCGCGCAAGTGGGGTCCGCTGCTGCGGTGCCGGGGCCGGTGGACCGGCGCCGGCTCCGCCCGGGTGACCCTGCCCGGCGGCGACACCCACGACAGTGGTTCCGCACTGCTCGACGAGCGCCTGTCGGCGCTGCTGGGCCGCCCGGTCTCGCTGTCGGACGCGCCGCCGCGCGACGGACTCCTCGAGCGCGCCGTTCCGGAATACGCCGGGGGCCTGCCCGAGGCGCAGGCGGCCGCCGCCGTCGTGGACGGCACCGGCACGGCGATCACCTCGGGACGGGTCGCGGCCGGCACGTTCTTCGACTTCGGCGCGGTCCATCTGGTCACCACCGGCAGCCTGGACACCCTGCGTACGCACAACCCGGGCGCCGATTTCGACCCGCGCCGCTTCCGCCCGAACCTGATCGTCGGCACCGCGTCCACAGTGTTCCATCCCGAGGACGGCTGGCTGGGCGCGACGCTGCGGATCGGCGGCGCCGCGTTCGCGGTGGTGGCGCCGACGCCGCGCTGCGTGGTGCCGACGCTGGCCCAGCACGAGCTGCCCGCCGATCCGGGCATCATGCGTACGGTCGCCCGCGAGCACCGGATCGACGTGTTCGACCTCGGGGCGCTGTCGTGCGTCGGTGTCTATCTGTCGGTGGTGGAGCCGGGCGTCGTCCGGGTCGGCGACGAGGTCCTGGTGACCCGGGGCTGATCATATAGTTGGCCGATGTCACAGAAGAGGCCGACGCTTGCCGATGTCGCCGCCGAGGCGGGTGTGTCCATCACCGCGGCCTCCCGGGTCATCAACGACGCGCCCGGTGTGTCCCCGCGCACCCGCGAGCACGTCAAGCAGGTGATCACACGGCTGGGATACCGGCCCGATCCGGTCGCTCAGGCCCTGGCGTTCGGCCACGGCAACGTGGTCGAACTCGTCGTGGTCGACGACGCGGCGACGTTCGGCAACAGCCCGTACTACGGCCGGGTGACCGCCGGGATCCTGCAGGAGTTGTCCGGCGGCAACGCCCAGTTGCGCGTACACGTGGTCGACGAATCCGGCGTGTCCACCCTGCTGGCCAGGATCGCGGACACGGTGAGCCTGGGTGCCCTGCTGCTCAATGTGTCCCCGGCGGTCGCGGCTGAGTTCTACGCCCGCTGCGACCGGGTGGTGTCGATGGGCCCGTCCGCGCCGGGCGTCCCGCGATCGGCAAGTTCCGCCGGGAGGCCGGGTACGAGCTGACCCTGCGCCTGCTTGCCGAGCATCCGGGCGTCGACGCGATCTTCGTCGGCTGCGACGTGATGGCGACCGGCGCGATGCAGGCGCTCGCCGACATCGGCCGGCGGGTGCCGCGGGACGTGGCGGTGGTGGGTTTCGACGACAGCGTGATCGCGGTCTGCACCACCCCGCCGTTGTCGTCGGTGCATCAGCCGGTCGAGGAGATGGCGGCGGCCGCCACCCGGGCGCTGGTGCGCCGGCAGCTCGCCCCGCACTGGCGGTGCGTGTTCCCGGCCGCCCTGCAGGTGCGGCAGAGCTCCGTCGACACGCGTTAGCCGTCGAGGAGCACCAGCTCCAGCAGGCCGAGCTGGGCCGGGTCGGCCACGACGTCGACACCGGCGATGCGGTCGCCGACGATGACGAACCCGAGCGCGATCCTGGTCTGGCCGTCGAGCACGACGACGGCACCCGCCGCGCCGTCGATCTCGGCCGGCACGGCGCCCTGCGCGCGCCCGGCGAAGAACCGCGCGACGACCTCGGCGCCGTGCGACTCGCCGGCCGAACCCATCCGGGCGGCCGTCTCGTCGGCGCGCATGACGACGTCCGGGTCGAGCAGTTGCAGCAGCGTGGCCATCTCCCCGCCGCGGGACGCCGCGAGGAACGCGTCGACGATCGCCCGGCGGCGTGAGGCGTCCGCCGGCCCGTCCGGCGAGCCGTTCCGCACCCGGCGGCGGGCCCGGCTGGCGAGCTGCCGCGCGGCGGCCGGGCTGCGCCCGACCACGACGGCGATCTCCTCGAACGAGACGGCGAACATGTCGTGCAGCACGAACGCGAGCCGCTCGGTCGGCGTGAGGGTGTCGAGGACCACCAGCAACGCCGTCCCGATCGAATCGGCGAGCATCGCCTCCTGCTCCGGGCCGGCGTCGCCGGCCGGCGGCTCGCCGCCGAGCTCGTGCAGCGGCTCCTCGCGCCGGCCGGTGCGCGACCGCAGCAGGTCCAGGCAGATCCGGCCGACGACCGTGTTCAGCCACGCGGGGAGGTTGTCCACCCGGTCGGTGCCGGTCCGGCTCAGCCGCAGCCAGGCCTCCTGAACGGCGTCCTCGGCCTCGGCCCCGGAGCCCAGCATCCGGTACGCGATGGCGCGCAGCCGAGGCCGATGCGGCTCGAACCGCTCGGCGAGAACCTCGTCGCCCATGCCCGCCGCCTCCTTGTTGTGACGGGCGCCACAGTCGTCACACCGTCGCGCCGCGATCCGTCCCACCCATGACGGAACGAACCGTCAGGATGTGACAGGAGACCATCATGCAGGCACGGATGACCAACCCGGCGACGCTTCTTCCCGACGCCGTCAAGGCGATCAATCTGCTCTACAAGGCCGCGCATTCCGCGGGCGTGCCCGAAAGCACCCTGGAGCTGGTCCACCTGCGCGCCAGCCAGATCAACGGCTGCAGCGCCTGCGTGGACTCCGGTGCCCGCAGCGCCAGGAAGAACGGCGAAACCGACGACCGGCTCTTCGCCGTCGCGGTCTGGCGCGAGACGCCGTACTTCACCGACGCGGAGCGCGCCGCGCTCGCCCTGTCCGAGGCCGCCACCCGCCTCGCCGACCGCGGCGACGCCGTGCCGGACGACATCTGGGACGCCGCCGCCGGGCACTTCACCGAGCCGGAGCTCGCCGCGATCGTGCTGTGGATCGCCACCACCAACTTCTTCAACCGCCTGAACGCCACGACCCGCCAGCCGGCTCCGCAGTCCTGGGGCTGAGCCGGCCCGCCGTAGCGGCACTCATGCGTCGAGGACCTCCAGGGCAACGGTGAGCGCGGCCTCGCGCAGCTCGTCCTCGTCGCCGTCCTCCACCGTGGCGGACAGGGCCACGGTCTGCAGGGCGGCGACGGCGGTGCGGGCGCGGGTCCGGCTGAGCAGGGTCGAGTCCGGCCCGGCGAGGGCGTCCAGCAGGCGCAGGTGTGACGTGCGGAGGTCGGCGCCGACGGGGAGGTTGCTGATCTCGGTGTAGTTCTGCCGGACCAGCCGGGTGAGGTCGACGCCCCAGGCGGCCTGGTGGTCGGCGAGCCGGCGCAGCAGGCGCTCGCGGCCGGCCCGGGTCGCCGGCCGCGGGTCGGCGTCGTCGAGCAGGCCGTCGAGGCCGTCGAGGTAGCCGCGCAGGATGCCGGTGACGATGTCTTCCTTGGTCTTGTAGTGGAAGTACAGCGCGGCCTTGGTCACGTCGAGCTGCTCGGCGATCTCGCGCAGCGAGGTGTTGGCGTAGCCCCGCTCGGCGAACAGGCGCAGGGCGACGGCCAGGATCCGGTCACGGGTGTCGGTGCGGCGGCTGTCGACGCCGTCGTTTCGCAGTGCCATGTGTGTGCTGCCTCCCATAAGCAGTAGATAACTTGCCGTGCGGCTAGTCAAATTTCTAAGCTGAATACCTAGCCGGTCGACCAGCAAGTTGGAAGTGGCCGGAGCAAGACGAGATCAGAGAGGCCGGTGGCCTGTGACGAAGCCTGCAGAGGCGCCCACGGCGGAGCCCACTACGGTGGGGCTGGGATTCACCCACCGCCAGATCCTGGTGACGATGAGCGGTCTTGTGATCGCCATGCTGCTCGCCCAGCTCGACAACATGATCGTCGCGCCCGCGCTGCCGACGATCGTCGGTGAACTCGGTGGCCTGCAGCACCTGGCCTGGGTCACCACGGGCTACATCCTGGCGAGCACGATCGCGACACCGATCTGGGGCAAGCTCGGCGACCTCTTCGGGCGGCGGATCACCTTCGTCTCGGCGATCCTGGTCTTCCTGATCGGCTCCGCCCTCTGCGGCGTGGCACAGAACATGCCGGAGCTGGTCGGCTTCCGGGCGCTGCAGGGTCTCGGCGCGGGTGGCCTGATCGTCGGCGTGCTGTCGATCGTCGGCGAGATGATTCCGCCCCGGGACCGCAGCAAGTACCAGGGCATCATGATGGCGGTCATGCCGGTCGCGATGATCGGTGGCCCGCTGATCGGTGGCTTCATCACCGACCACGTGTCGTGGCGCTGGGCGTTCTACGTGAACCTGCCGCTGGGCGCGATCGCGCTGGTGGTCAGCTGGATCACCCTCGCGAAGCTGCCCCGGGGCACGGGCCGCGCGCGTATCGACTGGCTCGGCACCGGCCTGCTGACCGTGTGGATCACCTCGCTGGTGCTCATCACGAGCTGGGGCGGCACCGAGTACGACTGGGCCTCGCCGCAGATCCTCGGACTCGCCGCCCTCACGATCGTCGGCCTGATCGCGTTCATCGTGGTGGAACGCCGCCAGCCCGAGCCGATCATGCCGCTGCGGGTGTTCAAGAACCGCAACTTCAGCCTGGCCGGCGGCATCGCCTTCATCTCCGGCTTCGCACTCTTCGGCGCCATCGGCTACCTGCCGCAGTACCAGCAGTTCGTGCAGGGCGCGTCGGCGACCAACAGCGGCCTGCTGCTGATGCCGATGATGATGGCCGTGATGGTGGTCAGCATCCTCGTCGGCCAGGTGATCAGCCGGACCGGGCGCTACCGGATCTTCCCGATCATCGGCTCGATCGTGGTGGCCGCCGGGATGTTCCTGTTCTCCACGGTCGACGTCGGCACGTCGACGTTCGTCACCGCGGTGTACATGGTGGTGCTCGGCGTCGGGATGGGCGGCATCATGCAGACCAGCACCCTGATCGCCCAGAACAGCCTCGAGCTGCGCGACATGGGCGCCGGCACCGGAGTGTCGACCTTCCTGCGCAACATGGGCGGCTCGCTCGGCGTGTCCGTCCTGGGCGCCGTCTACGCACACAACCTCACCGACTCGCTCAGCCACTCGGGGGCCGCGGCCGGCGGGAGTCCCTCGACCTCCTCGATGACCCCGCACCTGCTGCGCACCCTGCCGCAGGCCGTGCAGCAGGTCTTCGAGCGGGCCGTCACCGACGGCATCGACACCCTGTTCCTCTGGGGAAGCGTCGTGGCCGCCGTCGGCATCGTCGTGGCGGTGTTCGTCAAGCACGTGCCGCTGCGGGGCGGCAGGCCCGTCGCCGAGCCGGCCGCGAAGCCGACCGAGACGAAGGAAGAAGTGCTGGTCGGCTGACCCGGCCGATTCCGATCGCAGTCGTGGGGCGCCACCCGTTCAGGGGGCGCCCCACAAACCTGTGCGGCGCCAGCACGCTAGTTTTCTCGGATGAGTCTCCTCGATGACGTGGCGAAGCGTGACGGCTGGCGATGCTGGGTGTGCGACGAGCCGGTCGACGCCGACATGTCGGTGAACGACCCGCGCGGCCCCAGCGTCGACAGCCGCACCGCCGACCGGAAGGCCAAGGTCGCCGAGCGGCTCGCGCACCGCGCCTGCAACACCCGCAAGGGCGCGGTCAAGGTCGTCATCGCCTGGCCGGACCGGCTGCACGTGGTGGAGCCCGCCCCGCTGATCACCGTCGCCGAGCGCCTCGAACGCAAGGGCGGCCGCGAGCTGGTCGCCCGCTGCCCCAGCCGCAAGGACGCCCAGGAGGCGGCGGACTGGCTGGTCGACCGGTTCTCCCGGCTGGTGCCCGGACTGCCGGTGACCGCGAGCGTCGACGCGGGCGGCGGCCAGTTCCTCGTCGCCCTGTCCACCGGCCGCCGCTGAACGCCCCCATGTCGACCGAGCCGGTGCACCACGACATGCATGACGCCAAGACCCACCTGGCGCGCGTCACCGACCGGGCGGGCAACCCGGTGGCGGGATCGTGCCGTCGGTGCGGCGGGTCAACCGCATCGCGGTCGGCTCCCTCGCCGGACAGTTGGACCTGTCGGGAGACTGGGACTCACCCCGGACCAACGCCGACATCGCCGCGGGCTTCGGTATCGGCGAATGAGTGTGATGGCCGTGACGGTAGCCCGGGCGGGTGCGTTCAGTCCTGGGTGCTGGTGGTGAGCAGGTAGTCGTCGGCGCCGGCGTTCCATTTGAGGTCGACGACGCCGCCGGTCGCCGCCGCCTTGCAGAACTGCAGGAAGCTGCGGTAGCCGAGCTTCTTCTCGCTGAAGTCGGGCGCCACCTTGCGTACCTGGTTCTTGAGGCCGGAGAGCGCCGTCGACCCGTCGCTGCCGGCGAGGTCGAAGACCACCGTGCGCAGCAGCGCGAACGCGGCCTCCCGGTCGCCGTGCTCCGGAAGCGTGACCTCGGGATCGCCCTTCGCCGAGCTCGGCGTCAGCTCGACCACGTTGTGCCCGACGAGGTGGCGGAGCAGCTCGCCGAAGGCGCGGAACCCGTAGTCCGCCTCGTTGAAGGTGGGGTCCTTGCGGAGCAGGGTCCGCTTGATCGTCGAGGCGGTCACCGCGCCGCTCGAACTGCGCTGCAGGCCGGCGACGGTCTGCGCGACCAGCGCGGCGAGCGTGTCGACGTCACGCATGGGCGCTTCCGCGGCCGGCTGGGGCTCCGGCGCCGCAGCCGGGGGCGGGCTGACCGGGCGGGTCTGCCGGACCCGGGCCGGCGGGATCTCGACGCCCTCGAGGCGGTCGTAGTAGAGGAACTCGTCGCAGGCCGGCGGCAGCAGCGCGGAGGTCGATTTCTCGACGCCGACCCCGATGACGCGCTTGTTGAGCTCGCGGAGCTTGTGCACCAGCGGGGTGAAGTCGCTGTCGCCGGTGCAGAGCACGAAGGTCGAGATGTACGCCCGCTCGAAGGCCACCTCCAAGGCGTCCACCACCATTTTGATGTCGGCGGCGTTCTTGCGCGAGGCGCCCATCCGCTGGGGGATGTCGATGAGCTCGACGTGCGAGCGGGTGAGCATCCGGCGGTCCTGGTCGAAGTAGGACCAGTCCGCGTACGCCCGGCGCACCACGACGCGTCCCCGCTCGGCGAGCGCGTCGGCGACGGGGCGGAGCTCGAACGGTATGCCGCCGAGGTGGTCGCGCGCGCTGATCGCCAGGTTCTCGTAGTCAAGGAACAGGGCGATGCGTTCTTCTTGATCCACGCAGGTCAGCCTACGCGCGCCGGCCCACGAGCAGGCGCAGTGATCCGATGAACCAGGGCTGGGCGCGCAGGTGGCCGTGGCGGGTGTCCCAGGCGCCGGAGTCGAGGTCGGCGCGCAGCCGGTCGACGGCCCGGGTGGCGGCCGCGTCGTCGACGAAGCTCCAGGCGGATTGCGCGGCACGGACCCGCGGGTCGAGGAACCGCTCGGGGCGGGCGTAGTAGGCCTCGGTGAAACCGTCGACGCAGTCGATCGGGATCGGCACCGCGATGACCTCGGTGCCGGCCCCGATCGCGGCCGCGATGGTGGCGATCGGGGGATACCGGCGGCGTTCCACCGCCATGAGTTCCGGGGCGTACTCGGCCAGCCAGAGCCGGTCCAGGGCGTCGCCGTCGAAGGTCAGCACCGCCACCGGGCCGCGGGCGACCCGGCGCAGCTCGGCCAGCCCGCGGCCGGGGTCCGGCCACTGGTGCACGGTCACGGTCGCCATCGCCGCGTCGAAGCTGTCGTCGTCGAACGGCAGGTGCTCCGCGGTGGCGTCCAGCGCCGGTGCCGCCGTTGCCGGCCGCTGGGCGCGCATCCGGGCCGAGGGTTCGACCGCGAGGACGTAACGGTCGGCGGGCTCGTAGGAGCCGGCGCCGGCGCCGACGTTCAGGACCGTCCGGGCCGGGCCCAGCGCCGCGTGGATCAGCGCCGCGATCCGGGGGTCGGGGCGCCGCTGTGCCGCGTAGTCGTGGCCCCTGGTCTCGTAGTCGAAGTCGCCGCTCGATGCCCTGATCATGCGATGACGCTAAACCCGCACCCGGGGGTACAGGTCAAGGCCTTTCCCGTACCCGGGGGTGCGGGTTTAGGGTCGCCGCATGCGGGTGGGTGAGCTGGCGCGCCGGACCGGGACCACGATCCGGGCGCTGCGGTACTACGAGTCGGCGGGGCTGGTCGTGCCCCGGCGGCTGGGTAACGGCTACCGCGAGTACGACCCGATCGCGGTGCGCCTGGTCGAGCAGATCCGCGAGCTGACGGCGCTGGGCCTCAGCGTCGAGGAGACCCGCCCGTTCGTCGAGTCCATCGCCGACGGATCCGACGACGCAGGCGTGTGCGCCGCGGCGCTGGCGACCTACCGCAGCACCATCACCGGCCTGGAGGAACGCATCGGCAGGCTGACCTCCCAGCGTGACGCCCTCGATGCCCGCCTCGACGACGCCGCCGCCGGCCTGGTCGCGACCGGCGGGCCGGCCCGCGGCGCGGACCCCGCCGCCCTGGTCGGCGGCCCGCTGCCGCCGCTCGGCTTCTGCGCCACCGACGGGCGGCCGGTCGAGCTCGGCGCGCTGGGCCCCGGGCGCAGCGTCATCTTCGTCTACCCGCTGACCGGGCGGCCCGGCGTCGACCTGCCCAACAGCCTGCTGGAGATCCACGGCGCGCTGGCCGGCACCGAGCAGGCCGCCTGGTTCCGCGACCACCACGCCGAGATACTCGCCGCCGGTGCGGACCGCGTCTACGGGCTGTCCGCGCAGTCGGCCGGCTATCAGCGCGAGCTCGTGCACCGGCTGCGGCTGCCGTACCCGCTCCTCCCGGACCCGCGGATGACCCTGGCCGGGGGGCTCGGCCTGCCGACGTTCACGGCGGGCGACATGATCCTGTACGAGCGGCTGACGCTCGTCGTCCTCGACGGCGTGGTCGAGCACGTCTTCCACCCGATCCCGGAACCCTCGTCGCACGCCCTGGACGTCCTGCGCTGGCTCACCCAGCGCCGGTGTTCAGAGTGAGCCCCACTGCCGGGCCCGGTCGAGCAGCCGGCGGTGCACCGCCGCGATGCTCGGGTCGCGTTGCCGTCCGGCGGCGACCGCCAGATAGATGGTGTTGAGCGGCTCGACCTGCGGGCGGTGCAGCTCCAGCACGGAGCCGGCGCCCAGCGCCGCCTCGGCCAGGAAGTGGGGCAGGACGGAGACCCCGGCGCCGGCGATCACCGCGGCGAGGACCGCCCGCAGGTCCGGTGCCGTCATGACCACCTCGTTGGGCGGGCGGCGGCCGAACTCGGAACGCCAGTAGCGGCGCACGATCGGCAGGTCCTCCGCGTACGCGACGAGCGGCAGGTGGGCCAGCGCCCGTACCGGATCGGCGGCCAGCGTGACCGGGTCGACGGTCCGGGCCAGCGACGGGGGCCCGAGCAGCACGAACTGCTCGTCGATGAGCGGCGTCGCGAGCAGGCCGCGGGCCGTCGGCCGGATCGCGGAGACGACCAGGTCGAGTTCGCCGCGGGCGAGCGCGGCCAGCAGGTCGGCGGCGAGGCCGAAGCTCGCCCGGACCCGCAGGCCGCGCTCGACCAGCGGGGTCAGCGCGGGCAGGATGCGGGCGGTCATGCCCTCGGCGGGGCCGCCGATCCGGATCGGGCCGAGCGGATCGGGTCCCGGGTCGCCGGCCGCGAGGGCCTGGCGCAGCGCGTCGAGGTGCGGCCCCGCGCGGCGGGCGAGGTCGTCGGCGCGGTCGGTCGGGGTGGCGCCGCGCGGGGTGCGCACGAACAGGGGCGCGCCGACGTCGCGCTCGAGCCGGGCGAGCTGACCGCTGATCGCGGGCTGGCTGACGCCGCGGATGCCGGCGGCCGCGGACAGCGAGCCGGTGCGGTAGATGTCCAGGAAGACCGCGAGCAGATCAAGATCCATGACACCGCCCGATATAAGAATCCTTATAGCCGTTCGCAACGATAGCGATAGTTTCCATTGAGGGGCGGGCACCTGCCCAACCCCGTTCGCTCTTCCTCGAAGGAGAAACACGATGCCCTCTGTGCTCATGGTGATCACGGCGGCGGACTCGCTCACGCTGGCCGACGGCGACAGCCATCCGACCGGCTTCTGGGCCGAGGAGGTGGCCGCGTCGCACCGGATCCTGCGCGAGGCCGGCGCGGACGTGCGGATCGCGACACCCGGCGGGCGCCCCGCGCCGGTCGACCCGATCAGCCTCGACGAGCGGGGTGGCGTCTCCGCCGCCGACGCCGCCGAATTCCGTGCCTACCTCGACGCGATCGCGGGGGAGCTGCGGCAGCCGCTCGCGCTCGCCGACGTGCGGACCGGCGACTACGACGCCGTGTACCTGCCGGGCGGGCACGGGCCGATGGCCGACCTGGCCACCGACCCGGAGCTGGCCCGGATCCTGGCCGAGGCCGACGCCCGGCGGCTCACCGTCGCGGCGCTCTGCCACGGCCCGGCCGGGCTGCTGAGCGCCGTCGGCGCGGACGGGCGGTTCCTGTTCGCCGGGCGCCGGCTCACCGTCTTCACCGACGAGGAGGAGCGGCAGGGCGGGCTCGGCGACCGCAGCCCGTACCTGGTGGAGTCGCGGCTGCGCGAGCTCGGCGCGGTGATCGAGTCCGGTCCGGCGTGGACCAGCACGGTCGTCCGCGACGGAAACCTGATCACCGGACAGAACCCGCAGTCGAGCGCCGACACGGCCCGCGAGGTGGTTCAGTCGCTGGTCAAGGCCGGCTGAAGCAGGCGGTCAGCTGAGCGGAGCCGGCGGGCGCAGGATCTCGTCGAGCCAGTCGAAGACGACCTGGTCGAAGCGGGACCGGTTCCAGGCCTCGCAGTGCCCGGCCGCGCCCTCCGCGGCGCTGAACCGCACCAACGTCTTCGGGCAGTTCAGCGCCGCGTACAGCTTCTCGGCGCCGGCCGACGCCGGGTCACCGTCGGCGGCGCCGACAAGCGTCGGGCAGGCGATCGACCCGGCGACGTCCGACAGGGTGTAGCGGCGGCCCAGGTCGATCAGCAGTTCGGCCAGGGTCGCCGAGCCGTGCACCCACAACCCGCGCTGCACCAGCTTCCACCGGGCGACCGGATCGTTCACCACGGCGGCCAGCAGCGGCTCAAGCTCCGCGGGGTCGACATCGGGGAACCGGTCGCGCACCGGCGCCGGCAGGATGGCCCGGATCGCGTCGCCCTGGTCCCACTGGCCCGGATCGGCGACCAGCGCCGTGATCCTCGGCTCGCCCGCGGCGCCGCGCGGGGCGAGGAAGCCGCCGAAGCTCCAGCCCATGACGGCGATCCGGTCGCCGTCGATCTCGGGCATGCCGAGCGCGGCGTCGACGACCGCCCGCAGCACGCTCTCCCAGTCGGGCCGCATCCGCAACCGCTGCAGCACCAGCGCGCCGCCCTGGCCGGGGCCGTCCACCAGCAGGCAGTGGTAGCCCCGGCGCAGCGCCGGCACGGCGAACGAGCAGTACATCTCGTGAACGTTGCTGTCGTAGCCGTCGACGCCGATCAGCACCGGCCGCGGCCGGTCGTCGACCAGCCACAGATAGCCGGGCAGGCTCGTGTCCTCGAACGGCACCCGCACCGGCCGCACCGGGCGAGGCGCGAGCGCGGCGAACCGGCCGAAGCAGTCCGACTCGAGCTCGAACGCCGCCACCAGCCGCGGATCGGCCGGCTCGCCGAACAGCGGCTGGTACGACATCCGCAGGTAGGTCGCGGCCCGCAGGTACGCCTCGCGGGCGCTGACCCGGTGGCCCCGGTCCCGGCTGTCCTCGGCCCAGCCCCGCACGGTGGCGGCGTATCCGCTCCAGGCCGCGTGCCAGTCGTCCGCGCCGCCCGGGCCGGCGCGCTCCACGATCGCGGCGACCTCGCCGTACTCGGCGCCGCCCCGGGTCGACGTCCGCAGCGCGGTCTCGGCGAACATCTGCCACAGCGGGTCGTCGAACAGCCGCCGTACTCCCGCCCCTGATCCCACCGGACCACCTCAGCATGATCCGGCGGGGGAGCGCGGGGAAACCCGCGGGCCGGGCCCGGCGGCCGTTGCTGGATCATTGTCGGCATGGCTGTGCTGGTAGAGATCCACATTCCGATGACCGCCGAGGGTGACTGGATCGACGACGTCGGTGACTTCATGATCGACCTGGAGGAGGAGCTCGGCCTCGAGGAGTACGACGACGGCGAGGAGTTCGGCGACGCCTACATCTTCTTCATCGCCGGCGCGAGCGAGCGCACCCTGCTGGCGGCGGCGTCGCGGGTGGCGACCCGGGAGGGCGTGCCCGCGGGCGCGTTCGCCATGGTGACCGACACCAACGCGCCGCAGTTCGGCCTGGGCCGCCGGGTGAACCTCCCGGTGCGGTGAGCCTCTGCTCGTTTCTCACACCGACACCCGCTCTGCCGTCCCCTGCGAAGTGATGCGAGGACATTTCGCCGGCTCACGTCGGAAGTAGCGGGCGGCCATCGGTTGCGGGCCGCCCGCGCTAGCATTGCTATCATTGCGAGTCGTGAGGAGATGAGGCAGTGGCAGCGCTCAGCATTCGAGATCTGGACGACTCCGTCAAAGAGAAGCTGCGTCTCCGGGCCGCCCGGCACGGCCGTTCCATGGAGGCTGAGATTCGCCTGATTCTCACGGCGGCCGCCACCGAGGAAGAACGCCCGCGAACCGACCTCTTCAGCGCGCTGACCGAGCGGTTCGCGCAGCTCGGCGGAGTTGACCTCGACGTTCCGGCCCGGACCATCCCACCCCGAGCGGCGGATTTCGGCGAGTGATGATCGTCCTCGACACCAACGTCGTCTCCGAACTCATGCGTGCTGCACCCGCGCCGGCCGTGCTCGCGTGGCTACAGCAAACGCCCAGTACCGGCCTCTACACCACCTCGGTCACCGTCGCCGAGATCCGCTACGGCATCGCGCGGCTATCGGATGGCCGCCGCAAGCATGACCTGCATCAGGCCGCCGACGAAATCTTTGCTGCCTTCCCCCGCCAGATTCTGCCCTTCGACCTCGCTGCGGCCGGCGCCTACGCCTTCGTGGTCGCCGGCCGCGAAGGAAGCGGCAACCCGATCAGTGGATTTGATGGCCAGATCGCCGCTATCTGCCGATCTCAGGTCGCGACCCTGGCCACGCGCAACACCAAGGACTTCATCGATACCGGAATCTCGCTCATCGACCCGTGGCAGGAGACAACCGCCTAATGGGAGCTACCGGGTTAGCCGTTGGCGGACTCGGTGCCTGTAGCCGCGAGCGGGTGAGCACCGTGTCGACTTCGGGCCGGTAGGCGTCGATGACGGTCTGTTGGATGCCGCTGCCGGCCCCACCCCTGGCGCTCACCCGCAGCGAGACGGTCGCGCCCGCCGCGGGTCGCGGCAGTTCCGCCTGGTACGCGCCCCCGCCTGCGCCCACGACCCGGACCCGCCGCCAGGTGCCCCCACCGTCGACGGACGCGTCCAGCGTGAACGCGGTGACGGCCTGCGGGCGTACGCCGCGGGCCTGGCGGACCGTGAACGTCGCCGTGCCGGACGCCGGGTGGTTCGCCGCGTCCAGCGGCAGGGTGTAGTCCACCGACAGCAGCGGCAGCGGGGCGTCGCCGGTGCCCCGCGGGCCCGCCGACCGGAACGTCCAGGAGGTGGTGACCCTGGTGGACACCGGCAGGCCGGCCGGGGTGGTGTCGACGTCGTAGGTCAGGCGGTAGTCGGCGGCCCCGCGCGGCACGGGGAAGTTCGCGGCCGAGCCGGCCACCTCGCCGACGCGCCTCCCGTCCCGCTCGAGGGTGAGCCTGCGCTTCATCTCGAGGTCCCAGCCGTCGGCGAGGCAGTCGAACCGGCCGTGCTGGTCGGTCAGGGTGACGAGTTCGACGTGCATGTTGCCCCGGGTGCGGCTCGGCGCGGCCGGCTGGCAGAAGCTCACGCCGCCGTCCGGCTCGTCGAACCAGTCGGAGCGCAGCGGCTGCCGCACCCACACCTTCTCCTGGCGGCTGCCCGGCTCGTAGCGGGCGGTCGGCTCCTGGGTGACGATGCCGTTCCAGAACGCCTCGTCCAGCCAGGCGAAACCGGGCGACAGGTAGTCGGTGCGGTCACCGGAGAGCCCGCTCGTGTACGTGTCGGAAAGGAAGATGCCCTCCGGGCCGAACCCGTACCGCTTGTGCCCGGTCTCCGAGGCGGGGGTGTCGAGCCGGTGGAACCGCTGGTCGATCCGGGCCAGCGCCGCCTTCTCGGCGCCGGTGACCCGGTACGCCGGATCGGCGGGAACCCCGTTCCCGTACCTGTGGATCAGGTCGTAGAGGTAGGGGCTGGGCCCGTCGCCGGGCGCGTCGAGCCCGAACGCGCCGAACGCCTCGAACGTGCCGACCTCGGTGCCGTCGTTCGGTGCCAGGAACACGTTCCACTCCCGGGCGGAGGCGCCCCACGCGAACGCGAAGTCGGTCCAGCCGACCCCGCGCCGCGGCATCTGCAGGTAGGTGAGGCCGACCGACGAGGCCTCCGTGGCGACGTCGTCGACGCTCGCCGTGAGCCGCCGGGCCCGGGTCAGGTCGAGCCGCACCGTCGTGTCCCCCGCGACCTGGACGTCCGGGTCGCCGGCCAGGGCCATCCGCTCGTCCGTGTCCGCCCATGCCATGAACGAGCCCATCACGCTGTACGGGCCCGCGGGTACCCGGACCGTCAGCGTCTCACCGGGTTCGGCGGAGACGTAGCCGGAGTACAGGGCGGGGTCGTCGATGTTGGTCATCTGGATGCTGACGCTCGCGCCCGCCTCCGCCGGCGTGCCCGGGATCGTGGTCGTCTCGATCGCCAGGTCGTAGCTGGGCGGCTCCACGAAGAACGTCACAAGCGTCCGTGCCGCGACCTCGCCGCCCACCCGCGCGGTGACCTCGGCCGTGTAGAAGCCGGGCCGGGCCGCGAACGCGGCCTGGTCGACGCTCAGCGTGACCGCGCCGCCGGCGCCCCCGTCGAGCCGGACGGCCCGCGCCGACAGCGACACGGCGCCGGCCGCGGCGGCGGCGCCGTGCCGGTCGGTCACCCGCACGTCGAGGGCGGCCTCCGCCGGCCGGGTGCCGGTGTTGAGCCAGGCCAGCTTCGTGGAGGCGGTGCCCGACTGCGGGAACGCCAGGGTGCCGAGGCCGGCCACGGGCGTGGTGCTGACCACGCCGGACAGCGGCCGGGCCACGTTGAGGCGCCCGGTTCCCCGCGCGTACCCCTCGGCGCCGGTGATCGGGTCGGCCGCGCCGATCAGCGCGGCCTTCAGCTGCTCGGCGCGCCAGTCGGGGTGCCGCTGCGCCAGCACCGCGGCGGCGCCGGCGACGTGCGGTGTCGCCATCGACGTGCCGGAGGCGGCCACGTAGCGCGCGTCGATCGTCCGGCCCATGGCGGTGCCGGCCGCGCGCGCCGCGACGATGTCCACGCCCGGCGCGACCAGTTCGGGCTTCGCGGCCCGGGTGCCGACCAGCGGCCCGCGGCTGGAGAACCCGGCGACCGCGTCGTCGCCGTCGACCGCGCCGACGGTGAGTGCCTTCGCCGCGGCGCCCGGCCAGGAGACGGAGCCGTCGGACGGCCCGGAGTTGCCGGCCGCGACGACGAACAGCGCGCCGGTCTGCTCCGACAGGGCGTCCAGCGCGAGCGAGGCCGGGTCGGTGCCGTCGCTCGGATCCCCGGCGCCGAGGCTCATGTTGACCACGGCGGCCCGGCTCGCGGCCCACTCCATCCCGGCGATCAGCTGCGATTCGGTGCCGCCGCCGTCGTCGTCGAGGACCTTGCCGACGACGAGCCGGGCCTGCGGCGCCACGCCCCGGCGCGCGCCGCCCGATGCCGCGCCGGTGCCGGCGATCGTGGCCGCCACGTGGGTCCCGTGTCCGAAGTGGTCGACGGCGTCCCCGCCCTCGGCCGTGAAGTCCATCTTCTCGGCGATCTGGCCGACCAGGTCCGGGTGGGTGGCGTCGACGCCGGTGTCCAGCACCGCGACCCGCGCGCCCCGGCCGGTGTACCCGGCCCGCCACGCCCGCGGCGCGGAGATCTGGCGCAGGTTGGCGTCGGTCCGGCCTGCGCCGGTGCCGGTGCCGGGTGCGAACGTGGCCCGGACCTTACGGTCCAG
>NZ_JBEZXZ010000057.1:0-44047 GCF_040638275.1 Actinoplanes sp. NPDC026623
CGAGGCGCCGTACCCGTCGGAGACACGGTAGATCCGTTCCGGCGCGGCCGGCGCCGGCCAGGCCATGATCAGGTATTCCTCCTCCGGCTCGCGCGTCACGCCGTCGACCGCGGTGTCCCGGCCTCTGGCATGCACCCGCAGCCGGTGATCGCCCGCGGCGGCGGTCAACGGCGGGAGGGACGGCCCGTCGGCCATCGGCGGCACCGCCCGCAGCCGGCCTGCCGGTACGGTCAGGCTGACCTCGACCACCTCGTCCCAGCCGTCCGGCTCCACCGTGGCGGGCGCCGCGTCCCGGGCATCGACGGTGAGACCGACCACGCCGGTGTGGATGCCGGTGTAGATCACCGCCGTGCCCGGTGCGCCCAGCAGCACCAGGCCGTTGCCGGGCGCGCCGGACGGGCGGGGTAGGCGGTCGTCGTCGATAAGCCAGAACTGGTGGTGGCTGACCGGCATCGCAGCGCGCATTGTGCTCACCTTGCCCATGCTAGGTCTCGTACGTGACCGGCCCGGCCCCCGCGAACGGGTGCCGGGCCGGATCTCTCTCAGGGACGCTGGATCAGGACCTGTCCCGTCCGCAGCGTGGTCGGTTCGGCCACGTCGACGTCGTATCCGGCGCTGGGCCGGTTGTCGTAGACCGTCCCGGCGCCCGGGTTGGCGCCGGCCGAGAGCGGCCACACCACGGCGCGGAACTTGTCGGTCCCGGGCTGGCAGGCGCCCGCTGTCCCGCCGGTCGTACAGCCGTCATAGCCGTAGAACACGAACCCGTATCGGCCGCTGTGCCCGGCCAGGGTGCCGCTGCCCTTGGCGGCGACCTTGCCGTCCGGGGTCACGACCAGCCAGTCCAGGGTGGACCCGTCCGTGTCGAACCGGTAGTCGGTGCCGGGTATCCAGGATCGGGCGGAGCCCTGCGGTCGTAGCAGGTCGTTCTGCGGGTAGTACCGGCCGGCGAGGTGGAACCACCCCTCGCCCGTGGTGTTCGGCGACGAGGTCAGCGCACCGGCCGGCGAGTCGTACGAGCCGTCGGTGTTGGCCCAGCCCCCGTACGGGTCGTAGACGACCACCATGACGGATGCCTTCTCGGAGACCCCGCCGTCATCGTCGGTGATGCCGGGTTGGATGGTGTACATCCCGGCGTGCGTGTAGACGTGGGTGCCGCCGCAGGCGCTGCCGGCCACCGTGCCGGACGAACTGGTGCCGTCGTCCCACTGGATGTTGCACGTCTGGGTGTCGTTGGTGCCCGGGTCCTCGAAGTTGGTGGTCAGGGTGACCCGGTCACCGACGCGGAACAGCTGCCACGGCTGCGGCGAGACGATCCCGAGGGCGGGCTGGTCGGCCGCCTTCTGCGCCGCCAGCCGCAGGCGTCGCAGCTGCGGCGGGACGTTGGCCAGGTGGACGATGGCCGAGTCGGTGCTCGCCTCGTCGTGGATGCCGTCCGAGCCGCTGATCGTGACGGTGTACGTGCCGTCGTCGTTGCACCGGAGCGTGGTGACGGCAGACGCGTCGTTGCCGAACGAGCAGTGCGCGCCGGGGTCCACGTCCGGCCCGGGCTGGTAGCTCCAATGCACCTGCGGCGGTCCGTCGTCGTCGGTCGCGCTGCCGTTCAGTTCGACGTCGAAGCCCTCGTCGCCGCTGACATCCGGTCCGGCGCTCACGACCGGCGGGTAGTTGGGCGGATTCGGGTTGGGGCCGCCACCGGAGCCGGTGATCCAGACGTAGAACGGGTCGCCGTCGATGACCCGCTCGGTGCGGTAGAACGTGCCGAGGTCACTGCCGCCGCTGCTGTTCTGCACCGCGTCGATCATGCACACGCTGTAGCCCACCGGGCCGGTGGTGCCGATCGGCTCGTTGATCTGACACCAGTCGAAGGTGCGGGCCGGGCCCTTGGGCGTGGCAGTTTCGGCGCCCTGCGTCGACGATGCGAACGGGTACTCGTCGCAGCTCTTGGTCTCCGGCCGCGGGTAGCCGCCCCGGTCGGAGCGCGGGCAGGCCCGGTCGCGGTTGTTGCCGACCTTGCCCGAGTCGGTGAGCCGGTTCAGCGTCGGGCCGTCCGGGTAGGCGCCGGGAAGGCCGGATGCCTGGGCTTCGCCGATGTGCCGGGCCAACTCCGGGAACGATCCGTTCCGGGCGTACTGCTCGACCGGCACGTAGTCGGGGAAGACGCAGCCGACCTGTGCGGACCCCGGAAGCGCGTTGTCGCAGCGCACCCGTGGCGGCGACACGGTCCCCGGACTGACCGGGACCCAGGCCGGGTTGGTGAAGGAGTACGTGAACGTGGTGAACGAGAACGCCTTGTCGCCCGGCACCGACACGACCGTGTCGAAGAACGCCTGGCCGGCCGCGTCGGCGTTGTCCACCAGCGGCTGGGGCGGGAACGTGCTGATCGGGGTGACGCAGGCGTTCGCGCACACCGCGAAGCCCTCGGCCGTAGTGCCTGGCAGCAGCCCGACGCCGGTGCCGCCGAACTTTCGCAGCTCGATCTGCTGGGCCCAGGTAGCGATGCTCGACGAGGTGTACGAGAAGTTGAGCTCCAGGTACTCGATGGTGCCGGCGACTCCGCCATCCTGGTCGTAGATCGTCGCGGTGCGCGAGGCGATGGAGCACGCCTGCGTGCGGTACCAGAACCAGCCGCGGAACGCGTTGTCAATGCAGAACTGCGGCAGCGGGAGCACCTCGACCGCCGCCGCGGCGGCCGCTTTGCCGTTCACCCGGGCCGGACTGCCAGCGGCGATCTTTGGATGGGTACGGCCGGGGCCGATGCAGACGGTGTACTTCTTACCGCTGGTCGGGCGCTTCTTGGCGCAGTCTTCGAGCCCTTTCGGATCGGCCTCCGGTGAGGAGGCGGGCGCCGGGACCTCGAGCTGGGCCGCGCCGTCGCGGCCGGGCGTGGCCGCCGCGTCGCCCTCGGCCTGAGCGGCCGCCTTCAACTGCCGCTCGCCGTGGTCGTCCGGACCGACCGCCGGCACGCCACTGACGCCGGTGACGCCGCCAACTCCGGTCACGCCGGCCTGAGCCGCGGCCGCGGGTGTGACCGCGAGCGCGAGAGTCAGGGCGGCGACGATTCCGAATCGTCGTCTCATATGGAGTTTTCCCCCCGTGTGGCGGCACGGCATGACCGCGCCGCCGGCTGTGCGCCAGCCCCAAACCGGTGAAGATCACCTTTGATCCGTGCGGCAGGCTCGCCCCCGATTTCGGCCCGTGCGCGATGGAATGCGATCGACGCCAGTCCCAACAAAAATCGAGGTCAACCGATATGTTTGTTAACGAATGATGAACTCGTTGAGCAGGATTGGATTGATCGGATCTCGGTCGCTGTCGCGGATCGAAACGATCAACGTGGCGGTTCACTGGATTCCGGTACCCTCGGCGGCCCTTGTCGAGTCCGCGGAGATGCCTGCACTGGAAGCGTCTGGCGGAACTCGTCGCCCGGGAGTAAGCCGCGCTCGGCGACCGTGACGGAGCATCGGCTATCCGCATCCCGGTCGCGGCGGCGCCGTAGGGCCAGTCGGTATCCCCGTTGAGCGACAACCGCTGCAGGTCGGACGAGTCGACGCGGAAGCCTCAAGTTAAGGCAGTTGCGCCGTACTTACCGGCAGCGCAACATCGCATCCGTGTTTCGTCGCCTCATCACACGGCTCTCGAGGCTGGCATGTGGCCCGGCGCGTCATGATGCCTTCCGGACGCCGATGGCTGGCAAGTGCCCGTAGCCGGGCAGGGGCGGCTCTGTTCCGGCGGAACGGCCTGTCAGCGAGCCGGGTGTTCAGCCGCAGTGGGTGATCGTGGCGAACGTCGTGGACGAACGGCCGGCCGGGCCGGGTGGCGAGGAGACGAAGCGCGGGCTGAGGATCTTCCGGCCTGATGCGAAGGTTTACGTGGTCGACGGTTTCGGTGGGATGGGTTGGGAAACGGTGACGGTCGTCGGTCAAGCCCGGAAGTCGGCCCGCTGGGTCACCGCCCACGTGCAGGCCAAGAATCTTCACAATTTCCGGGTGAAGTTGGTGTACACACCCGCGTCCCTGCGGAGGATCACGCAACTGCGTCGTCCGAAGCCGGACGACCCTGACCGGTGTTTCGGAGGGTTCTGGCTGGGCTGGGTCGACGATTGCGGCAACGAGGCCTATCGCCGACCGGCTGGATGGCGGCGCCAACGGCCCGCTGGGCGACGAATGCGTTCCGAGCCGGCACGACACGGTGGTCGGCTGCGAACGCTGAACCCGTAGCGATCGACGATCAGCTGTCCCTCTCCGCATGGCGAACCTTGCGGGCCACGCCGAGTGGTTCCGGCAGTTACCCGTCGTCCGTCCTGAGTGGCGCCATCCGCTCCGCCCTCATGGTGACAGGCGGAACATCAAGCATCAGGAAGCCGCCGGCGGTGGATGGGCGGGTATGTGGTCAGACTTACCTAGCCGAATCGGTGGATCCTGGTCGGTCAGGGCTTTGGCCGACGCCGAGGGCGGCCTCGTCGAGGTGGGTGAGGAACCGAGCCACCGCAGGTGGCCTGGCCCGTCCAGCGATGGTGGCGGCGAAGATGCGGCGGATTGACTCGTCGTCGGTGTGCAGGCGCAGCAGCGCGATATCGGCGGGCGTGCCACGCACGGCCAGGGCCGGGACGAGCGCGACGCCGAGCCCCGCCGCGACGCAGCCGAGCTTGCCGGTCCACTCGGCGGCGACGATGTCGATTCTCGGTTGGAAGCCACTGGGCAGGCTGGCGCGCAGCAGGGTCTCTTCGGCGTTCGCCGAGCCGACGATGAAAGCATCGTCAGCCAGCTCCGCCAGCCGCACCGTGCGTCGCCGGGCCAGCCGATGCTCATGCGACACCGCCACGAGCAGCCGCTCGTCGAGCAGGTGATGCAGGTCGACGCCGGCCGGGTCGATCGGACCAGTCGGTGACGAACTGACCACCACCACATCGGCGTCCCCCGCGGTGAGGCGCTCCAGCAGCCCGGGCGTCAGCCCTTCGACCAGCGACAGAGCCAGATCCGGGTACGCGCAGCGAAACGATGCGAGTGCCCGCGGGACGAGTGCCGCGACGGCGGTAGGGAACGCGCCGACACGCAGCCGGCCGCCGGCGAGGCGGTGCAGGTCGTCGAGATTGTGCTGGGCGGCGGTGAGCCGGTCGAGGACGGCCTGCGCATGCGGCAACAGGATGCGTCCTTCCTCGGTGAGCGCTACGCCCCGCGGCAGTCTGTCGAAGACCCGTGCCCCGACCTCGGCCTCGAGCGCCGCTATCTGCCGTGACACAGCCGACTGAGTGAAGCGCAGGCGGCGGGCGGCGGCGGTGATCGAGCCGTAACGCGCGACGGTCCGGAACACCTCCAGGAGCTGGGTTTCCACACGCCATGCTAACCACGCATCGCATCCATGCCCGACATTCGTTGGTCGCATGCCGATGCCGCTTTTACCGTTGTGGCCGTGACGAGCATCGCGGTTCTGGGAACCGGACACATGGGAACAGCGATCGTGCGCCGGCTACTGGCGACCGGTCACCGGGTGACGGTGTGGAATCGCACGCCGGCCAACGCCGTACCGTTGGCCGCGCTGCGCGCTGGAATCGCCGCAACGCCTGCTGAGGCAGTGGCCGGGGCTGACCTGGTGATCACGATGCTGACCGACGGCGCCGCGGTCGAGACCGCGCTGTTCGGCGCCGGCGACTCCGGCTCCGCGGTGGCAGCTGCGCGGCCGGGCGCGGTCGTGGTGCAGATGTCGACGATCGGGCCGGACGAGGTACGCGGGATCGCCGCACGCCTGCCCGGGACGGTGTCGTTGCTCGACGCTCCCGTCGGCGGCAGCGTCGCCGCGGCCGAGGCGGGCACGCTCACGATCTTCGCCGCGGGCTCATACACCGACCTGGATCTCGCCGAACCTGTGCTCCGGGACCTCGGCACGATCCGCCGCTGCGGTCCTCTCGGTGCCGGGGCGGCGCTGAAGCTCGTGGTCAACACGGCGATGGTCACCGCGCTCGGTGCGTTGCACGACACCCTCGCTGTCGCCGACGCGGTCGACATCGACCGGGCGGTCGCGCTCGATGCCCTCGCGGCCGGGCCGCTGGCCGGCGCGGTCCGGCGGGCGACCGCAACCGGTGCGTCGTTCGCGATCTCACTGGCCGCCAAGGACACGCGACTCGCCCTCCGCGATGCGCAGACCGCCCCGGTCGCGGCTGCCGCACTGCAACTCCTGCACGCAGCCGCCGACCCGGCGGCGGACGTGGCATCCCTCGTCAACCTGGAGACCCGATGAACCTGGCCCTGGACAACCCGCCGGCGGTCGCCGCGCCATTCGGCGACCGGTTCGCCCACGTCGCTCGTCTGGACCTCGACGGCGGCGCGCTGCTCATGCTCGCCGGACAGGTCGCCGTGGACGACGCCGGCGAGGTCGTCGCACCAGGCGACGCCGCCGCCCAGGCGGAACGCATCTTCGAGATCATCCGCGGAATCCTCGCAGCGCACGGAGCCACCTTCGCCGACGTGATGCACATCCGGACCTTCATGACCAGCCTCAAGGACCTGCCCGCCTACGGCGCGGTGCGCCGCAGCGTGTTCCCGGCCGCACCAGCCGCCAACCCGCCGGCCAGCACGACCGTCGAGGTCAACCGGCTGTTCCTGCCCGGAGCGGTACTGGAGGTAGAGGTCACCGCGGCAGTCCGGCATCGGATCGCAGCCTGACTCTGACACTCGGCACCGGCCTGCGCCCGGTCGCGGTCGCAATGCCCGGCGCCGGCAAGAGCGCCTCGCTGACCAACGCGGCAGAGGTCTGCGCGGCGGCGGTGTGGATGCAGTACTCCGCCACCGACCGGCAGCCCTCGATGTGGATCGCACACCTGGTCGCCGGTGACCGGCGCGACTTGACCCGGGCACCTTCGCCGCGGACGTGGCCACCCACGCCCTGCGTGCTCCCCGATGGCGGTAGGAGGCCCGCGTCGACCGGCGCCCCACCGGTGAGCCGGTCCGCACCGAGGTCCGAGCGGTAACGGACCGTGGCGTCCGCCTTACCGGGCGTAGATGCGGCAAACCGGCGCTAACCGCCCAGGCCTTCCCCCGGTTCGGTCTGCGAGCACCGCCCCATCGCATCGACAGTTGGAAATATTTACGTAATAATGTTTACAGAAACGCGTCTCATGTCGCCCGTCGCAGTAGATCGAACCACTCCGTACGAGAGGACGTTCTCCGTGACAATGAATGCAGGTTTCGCGCAACGAGCGCCGTCACGCAACCGCCGGCGCCTCATGGTCTTCCTCACCGCGGCCGTCACTGCGCTCGTCGGCAGCGCTGTTGTCCAGCAGCAGCCCGCACACGCCGCGTGGAACCTCGTGTGGGCCGACGAGTTCAACGGGTCCGGCGCGCCCAGCAGCGCCAACTGGAACTACAACGTCGGCAACGGCCTCAACCCCGGCCTCAATGCCTTCGACGGCTGGGGCAACGGCGAGTGGGAGTGGTACCGCCCCGAGAACTGCACGCAGTCCGGCGGCAACCTCGTGATGCGCGCCAACTGGCTCACGACGCCCATCACGGTCAACGGCCGCAACTTCTACCAGACGTCGTGTCGCATGACGACGGACACGAAGAAGTCCTTCCAGTACGGCCGCATCGAGGCGCGCATGGCGCTCCCGACCGCCACCGGCTCGTGGCCGGCCTTCTGGACGCTCGGTGACTCGTGCGACGAGACGTCCACGAGCGCCTACAACCCGGCGCAGACCTATTACGACCGCCTGCCCACCAACTGGGCCAGTTGCGGCGAGGTCGACATCATGGAACACGCGAACGCGAACGCGACCGTGACGAACAACATCTTCTGGGATCTCCGGACCGGCGTGTTCCCGTGGACAGCGGGTCAGAACGCCAACTACGTCGCCAACCCCGCCGTCAACAACGCCGCTGCCTTCCACGTCTATGCGATCGAGTGGACGGCCGCGCAGATCCGCTGGTACATCGACGGTGTGCAAACGCACGTGATCGACACGACGCCGGCGACCTTGGAGGAGTTCCGCAAGCCGTTCCACGTCATCTTCAACCTGGCGCTGGGTGGCACGTACCCCGGACAGAACCCCGTGCAGAGCCAGTTCCCGCTCACCGCGTCGATCGACTACGTGCGCTACTACCAGGACGGCGGGGGCACGACGCCGCCTCCTTCCACGGGCGGACCCGCGACGCAGATCAACGGGCCGGGCGGCAAGTGCGTGGACGTGGCCGGAAACGACACGGGCGGCAATGGCGCGGCCGTGCAGCTGTGGACGTGCCAGGGGTCATCTCTTTCGAAGGACCAGCAGTGGAGCTGGGACGGCCAGACCCTGCGGACGTTGGGCCGGTGCCTCGACGTCGCCAACGCGGGTACGGCCAACGGCACGAAGGTGCAGCTCTGGGACTGCAACGGCAGCGGCGCACAGAACTGGGTCCAGGAAGGTAACCGGTTGCGCAACCCGAACTCCAACAAATGCCTGGACTCCCCGGACGGCTCGACAGCGGACGGCGCGCGACTGCAGATCTGGGACTGCAACGGATCGGCCGCACAGTCCTTCGTGAAGGCCGCGTGAAGGCCGGCCGAGGGGCACGCTGACGGTCAGGGCGCGGACAGGCTCCGCGCCCCGTGCCGTGGCGTGTTCCTCGAGGCGGGCGGCCGGGTCGAGGGTGATCGGCTGCCAGCGCGGCGTCTCGCCTTTCTCCTGCAGGAGGACCAGCCGTGGACGGAGGTCCATCGGCCCCGGTTCACCAGGTCTCCGGGCGGCGTCGCTCGCAGAGGGCGCAGTTGGTGGCCTGGGGAGCGGCCCGGAGCCGGCCCAGCGGTATCGGCCTGTAGCAGTCTCCGCAGACACCGTAGGTGCCTTCGGACATGCGTTTGAGTGCCTGCGCGGTCTCGGCGATCCGCTGACGGGAAGCCGCGGCGAGCGCATCCAGGGTGCGCGGGCCGTAGCCCGCATGGCGTGGCAGGCGGGCGTACACCATCAGCTGGTTCAGCCGCGCGGTGTGGACGGCGACCTGCTCCTCCAGCATGGTGCGGAGCAACTCCATCGGCTCCGCGGACGGATGGGTCGCATCGTGCACTGCGGTGGTCATGATGCCTCCAAGAAGCACGAGTCTCACGAAGAAAGGTCAGGGGTCGCCTCGGTACGCCTACCCGTCGTGTCGCTGCTGGCAGGGCACACAGCGCTGGGCGTGGGGAAGCAGTTGCAGGCGCTCGGCCGGGATCGAGGTGCCGCACTTTTCGCAGCGCCCATAGGTGCCCTCGGCGATCCGGTTCAGCGCGCCGGTGATCTGCTCCAACGCGCGGCGGGTGACGGCCAGCAATGCCGCCCGCTGGTACGCCTCGCCGGGGTCACCGGTGTCGGCGTCGAGCTGCGTGAACTCTGTCAGCCGTGCCGTGTGCATGGCGAACTCCGCACTCAGCGACGCGCGCATCTGCGCGAAGTGGCCGTGGTCGGGGACGTTGGTTTCAACACTCATGACTCATCCTGTGATCGCAGAATCCGGACAGCGAAGGGGCCGAAGCCGAATGGCTTCGCCTGGCACATCAGGGGTGGCCTCGTCGGCCCGGAGCCGGTCGTGGTGACCACAACCCGGCCGGACCGGCGTACGCGGCTCGTCCCGGAGCGCGGGACGAGCCGATCGTGAATTCAGGTAACGAGCCTGGTCTCTGATGCCGCGGGGCTCAGGCGTCCTGGCGCTGTCTGCGCCTGCTGCCGCCGGTGCGCCGGATGCGGCGGCGTTGCTTGTCGGGATGGAAGGGTTCGGCGCTGAACGGGTGGGTGCGGCCGACGGTGGAGCGCACCAGTTCGGCGTCGTCGAAGTCGTACCGGATGTGGTTGTCCACCTTGGCGACGCCTGGCACCGCCGCCACCACCCGGGTGACGATGTCGGCGGTGGAGTGCCGGCCTACCGTGCCGATCAGGGTCGCCGTGCCGTCGTGGACATGCACCTCGACCTGTTCCGGATGGATCCACAGCCGCTGGCGCAACACCGCCTCGACCTCGCGCCGGATCGCCGCGTCGTCCCGCGCGTACGGGCGCAGCAGGTCGCCGCGGGACACCACGCCGAGCAGTCGCCCCTGCGGACCCGTGACCAGCAACTGACGGACATTGCTGTCCTGCATGGTCCTGGCGGCCCGGGTCAGCGAGGTGTCAGCATCGATGGACACGGCCGGGGTGGTCATCAGGTCTCCGCCTCGCACAGCCGTGGCCCTTCCCTTGGGCCGGCCCCCTCGCGGGTTGTCCCGCTCGCCGTCGGCGACGCCGACGAGCAGGTCGGCCTGGGAGATCACACCGAGTACGTCACCGGTCGGGGTCGTCACCGGTACGGCGCTGATGCCCTCACGCTCGAGCAGGCTCGCGATCTGACCGACCGGGGTATCCGCTCCCACGGTGATCACCTCGCGCGTCATCACGTCATCGACCTGCCACTGCATCTCGACACCTCTCCCGGACTGTCCGCGGCAGGGTCGGCGCCCGTACGGCAGTCCTGACTCGACAAATTATTTGCTACGTCAATTATCTCCGCGTGGCTGCGGGCCGACCACGGTCGGCGTCGGCCACGTATCCCGTAGTTGCTTGCCGGCCGTCGGCAACGGGCCGGTGCGCGGCCCGATGTCCGCGCTCGCCGGCCCGTACGGGGGTTACGCCCCGGTGGTGACCGGCGGCCGATCCGCCGGCTGTGAGTGCACACGCTGAGCCGGCGGGCGGGCCGTCCGCAGACCGCGGAACGGGCGAGGCCCGGGCGCACGGGGTGTGGCCGTGATCGTGTCGTCGACGTCGAACCTCAGCAGGTCGACGACGTCGGTGACGCCCGGGACCGTCGCGGTCAGCCTCGCGACGGCGACGGCGGTCGTCTTGCGGTCGGTGTGCCCGGTGAGGGTGACCATGCCGTCGTCGACGCCCACCTGGATCGTCCCGGGCGCAATCTGCGGCGTGCGGCCGACCACCTGCCGCAACACGTCCTCCCGGATGACGGCGTCCAGCCGGGCGTGGACCTTCAGGAGGTCTGATCTGGTGACGATGCCCCGCAGCCTGCGGTCGCGGTCGACGACCAGCAGCCTGCCGACGCCGCGCCGGTGCATCACCCTGGCGGCGGCCGGCAACGACGCGTCGGCTCCGATGGTCAGCGCCGGAGCGCTCATCACCTCCGCGGCGATGCCCTGCGGCCATTGCACCGACGGCTGTACCCGTTGGCGCCACCGACCGACGGAGGATCCGGCGTCCGGTGCGGCGACGGTGATCTTTCTCCGCAGATCGGTCCAGGAGACCACGCCGAGCACCACGTCGAACCTGTCGACCACGGGCACGGCCGTGATCCGCCTTTCGGTGAGCAGTGCGACGATCTCCGCCACGGACGCGTCAACGGGTGCGGTGATCACCTCGGTGGTCATCACATCCTGTACTCGCCAGGTGGTCATGCCGCTCCTTCCCGGCCGCCGACTGTGGTGCGGGCCGCGGGCCGGCGCAGCCCGGGTGGAGGTGCCTCTCGTTGGCGTGACGTGGCCGGGTCGTCGGCGCGGCGGTAGATCGTTTGAGCGCGGGCGTAGCGACGCAGCAGGTACATACCGGTTAGCACCGCGACGACAGCGATCATCAACAACGCGTCGACGAGACCGCGTGCCACGAGCATCGTCACGGCGAGGACGAGAACGGCCGTGATGGCGGCGGCCGGTACGAGAGGGAACCTGCGAACCTGCATGGTGTCTTCTTCTCCTTCCATGCGGAACCACCGGCCTGTGGTCGCCGGGTAGTTCCGTCGAGGCCCGCGTGCCACGCGTTCATATCCTGAGCGCGAGTGGCTCAGCTGCGGGTTGACCTCCATCGTCGCTGCGGCGGACCGGGTCTCGGCAGGGCTATGGTCCACAGATCGGGCGGGTTTAGATTGCCGATGGTCGGCAATAAGGGCCGACCTTGCTCCACGTCACAGACATTCCGGTCCCGGTTCGGTGATGTCCAGGGTGACCTTGGAAAGTGGGCTGCCTACGCACGCCAGCACGTAGCCGGCGGCCCGCCGAAGCGGGGTCAGGCAGTTGGGCTCGTTCTGCGCGACGTCGCCGTCGCGCAGCCGTACCATGCAGTCGCCGCAGCTACCGACGGTGCAGGAGTACGGCATCGGCAGGCCGGCCGCGAGGCCCGCGTCGAGCAAGGTCTGCCCGGGATCGACCACCACCGTGCCGAGAGGTCGTCCGTCCCGTTCAACGGTCATCCGCTGTGGCACGGTCGCCGCCCTCCCGCCGTTCGCCGCGCTGATGTATCGCTCTCGGTGCACCCGGTCGCCGGGCACGCCGAACTCGGTCAGCACCGCGTGGACCACCTCCATCAGCGGTTCCGGTCCGCAGAGGTAGTAGTTGGTGCGGTCATCCGGGACGAGGTGGTCGAGCCAGCGACGTACGCCCTCCGCGCCGAGCCGCCCGTCCCGCTCCGCCAGCACGTGGGTCACGGACAGCCGGCCGGGGTTCTCGCGCTCCAGCCGGCTCAGCTCGCTTGCGAAGATGATGTCCTCGGCGCGGCGACTGCTGTAGAGCAGGTCGATCCGGCCGCCCTCGGCACGGTCGGCGAGCCGTGTGCGGACCATGCTCATCATCGGGGTGACGCCGCTCCCCGCGGCGACCAGCACGAGCGGGTGCGGTCCGGCGTGGAACGATCCGGACGGTCCGCGTACGGCGATCCGGTCACCGGCTCGCAGGTCGTGATGCACGTGGCCGGAGAATTGTCCGCCGTCGATGTGCTTGACGGTGACCTCCAGGCAAGGTGAGCCGGGAGCCGACGAGGCCGAGTAGGCCCTCCGCACCGGCCGGCCATCGATGTCGGCGATGAGGGTGAAGAACTGGCCCGGCTGGAAGTCGAAGGAGCCCGGCGTCGGGCCGGCGTCCGCCAGCACGAGAGTGACCGTGCTCGGTGTCTCCCGACGCACCTCGACCACGCGTACCGGTCGCTCGGGAAGGCCGCCCGCGGCCGGTTCGTGGCCGCCCGGCTCGATGTCCTCGTAGCCTTCCTTGCCCAGCCAGGACCGGTAGGCCCGATTCATCGCCCGCCGCAGCAGGCGGCTCATCCCGGGAATCACCTTGATGGCCTTGACCAGGCGGCCGGCGGCGGCCGATTCGCCGGCGAGGTGCGCGCCGGCGATCGCCACCACATCGGGAGCGGTGTCCCGGTCGAGGTGGGTGCCGGGCGACCACAGTCGCGCGCGGGCCACGGCGTCGCTGCCGCTCACCTCGGCGTGCTCGACGTCGATCACCAGCGCCAGGTGTGGTGGCATCCCGCGCAGCGCCATTGTCGCCAGCAACGCGGCGTCGTCGGTGATCGCCGCGCGACCGCGGACGTGCAGCACCCCGCTGCGCCCCGGCACGAGGGCGGCGAACGACAGCCGGTCGTCGTGCATCAGGTTGTGCAGCGTGTCGGCGCGTTTGTTGCCCTTACGGTCGGCGATGACCAGGGTCCGGCCGTCCAGGATGCGCGCCACCGCGGGTTGGTCGCCGCGCGGGCTGGTGTCGCTGCCGCCGGCGGAATCCCAGGTGGACAGGGCGAGGAACGGCGCCGCGGCCAGGAACTCGCCGACCCCTGGCCCGTGCAGCGGACCGTCGTCGCCGGCGAGTGCCGCCGGCCGGGGCCGGGCGGAGGCGACGGTTGCCACAGCCGCGCCCGCATGATGGCTTGCGCGCAGTGCACGTAGGCCTGCTCGACGCCAACGGTGACGCGCGTGCCTTTGCGTCCGGCTATCGTGCCGTTGACCCGCAGGACCTCGCCGACCCCCGGCAAGAGAAAGAAGAACGACACCGGACCTTCAGGCTTGCCTGGCTCGGGCAGGAAGAACGAGATCCGGGTGGCGGAGAGGACCCGGACGAATCCTGGCGCGCCGCCGACGAACGTGGTGCGGCTCGTGCCGCCGACGTCGCGGTAGCCGAAGGCCGCAGCCGGGCACCGGTCCAGGAGCACCCGGCACCCCGCATCGAGGGCGCTGACCTCCTTCCGCACGATCATCGGTGCCGGCCGCCCCACGACGGCCTCCACCTCGGCCGCCGTCGACAGTCGGTTCAGAGTGTTGTATTCCCAGTTCACGACACTATTGTGAGCAATAGCTCAACTCTGTGGCTACTCGCTTTTCGCGTCCCGGAAGGATCACCACATGCCGCCGGCCGACCGCCGTCTACAGCCACGTCGCAAGCCCCGCCAGGTGCGCGCCGCGCTGACCCGGCAACGCATCCTGACCGCCGCTGCTCACGTTTTCGTCGAGCACGGCTACGCCGCCGGCACCACCAACCGCATCGCCGAGCGGGCCCGGATCTCGATCGGCTCGCTTTATCAGTACTTCCCCAACAAGGACGCAATCCTGGCCGCGCTGCTGGTGCGGCACATCGACCGCGGCGATTGGGGCGAGGCCGACGAGGTGGACCTGTCTCCTGGCTCGCTGCCCGCGGCGATCCGTGCGCTGGTCCGCGACGCAATCGACAACCACAGCGATGACCCGGCCCTGTTGCGCATGATGATCGAGGAGGCCCGGGTCTCGCCGGATCTCGTCGAGGCGATGGAACGCCACGGCCGGAGGCGGGTCGCCCAGGTACGCGACCTGTTGGCCCGCCACCCCGACGTCTCGGTGACCGACCTGGACACCGCGGCCGAGCTGATCGTGACCACGGTGGAGCTGAACACCCATAAGCTGATGGCCGCGCCGCAGGCCATCCCGGAGGAGGTCTTCGCCGCCGAACTGGTCGACATGGTGACCCGCTACCTGCACGGTGACCGGTGAGCTGCGGCCCGAGCGGGAGGCCGGGTCGTCATGCCGGGGCGGCGGACTTGACTGCGGCGGCTACAAATGCCCGGACCCGCGCCGTTTCCCGGGCGGTCGGCCATACCGGGCCCCAGTGCAGCGGCGGCGCGTCTCGGAACGGGACGTAAACCACGTCGGGACGGACGTAGAAGCGGGCAACGTGCTCACCCACAACAAACGTTCCCAGACCCGCACCGACGAGCGTCAGCACCTCCTGGAACGTTTCGGCGACAGGGCCGTTACCGCCGACAGGCCGGGCGGGGCCCACCGCGGGCAGGGAGCACGGCGCCACGACGAGACGGACGCGGGCGAGATCCTCGACCGACACGGACGCAATCCCCGCGAACGGATGACCGGCCGGGACAGCAAGCATCCGCGGCTCGCTCAGCAGAACGGGGCCGACGGCCAGACCCGGCCCGTAGAGCGGGAAGCAGCCGACAAGCACGTCGATCTCGTCCGCGTTCATGCGCTCGACGGCGCCGCCGGTCTGGACCTCGCGGGCCTCCACCACGCAGTCCGGGTGGCCGCGCCGGAACCGGATCGCCGCTGCCATCACGAGCCGGCCGGCCGCCGCGCCGACGTAGCCGACCCGCAGCGTGCCGGCGAGCCCGCGGCCGTGCGCGACGGCCCGCGCCACCGCCGCGAGGACCTGCTCATACGCCGGTTTGAGGTCCTTGTGCAGCTCACGGCCGGTCGGGGTGAGCGTCACCCGCCGGCTGGTCCGCTCGAACAACGGCACACCGACGCGCCGTTCGAGCGCGCGGACGACCTGGCTCACACGCGTGGTCGTGACGCCGAGTCGCTGACCGGCGCGGCCAAAGTGCAGTTCCTCGGCCAGGGCGAGGAACACCTCGATCTCGTGCCGTTCCAGGGTACCCAGCTCCTCCATCGTCAAGCTGTGCTTCACGATCGTTGCATGGGTCGGCGTTGTTCCGAGCCCTCCGGACCATGATCGTGGAGACCATGTACGTCACAGACGACCGTGCCCTGTCAGCGGGCGCCACCCAAGCCGACCTGCGTGACCGTATCGAAATCATCGACGCCCTGTACCGTTTCGGCCTCGGACAGGACCTCGCTGACCGCGACCTCTTCGCCTCCGCGTTCGTCGAATCCGCCGAACTGGACTTCCGTCCCGCCGCGAGTCGTTGGGGCGCTGACGTGCCGGTGATGACCGGACGCGACGCCATCGTCGACACGATCCTTGCCATGTTCGCCGGCCGGGTGGACACGACGCACGTCGTCACGAATCCGCGGGTGCGCATCGACGGCGACCGCGCCTGTCTGACCGCAATCGTTGAGGCCCAGCATCTGCTCACCGCGGACCACACCGTCCACGTGCTGCTGAAGAACCGGTATGACGTCGCCCTCGTCCGCGACCGGGAGCGCTGGGCCGTCCAGCGGATCATCATCGAGAACGTCTGGTACACCGGCGATCCGGCCGCCATATTCGGCGGGTAACGCCCGGACGGGCGGGCCGCCGACGTTTGCCGGTCCTCGTTGGGACCGTGCCAGGAGTGGTCCGCCCGGGACGGTGGCGGGCTTCGCGTCTGCCGGCGGGGGCAGCGCCACCGAGCGCCGAGATGATGCAGCGACCCTGTCGGGGCCGCTGCATCCTGTCATCAGGCGCCATGAACGTTTCCTGATGATGACTGAGTGCTATGTCAGGCGAGGCAGGGACCTCAGTTCTGGCGGACCAAGACGCGTGCGTTGTCGGCGATGCCCTCGGGCGACATGCCGTACCGGTCGAGGAGGAACGCGGCCGAGCCGGTGGGTGCGAACTCGGGTACGCCGAGTATCTGGACGCGGGTGGGGTGGTGCTTCACGACCGTCTCGGCGACCGCTCCACCGAGTCCGCCGACGACGGTGGCCTCCTCGGCGGTGACGATTCCGGCCGTTTCCCGGGCGGCGGCGATGACGGCGTCGACGTCGAGGGGCTTGACGGTGGGCATGGACAGCACGCGGGCGTTGATGCCGTCTTCGGCGAGTTGTTCGGCGGCTGCCAGGGCGCGCCACAGGACGGTGCCGTTGCTGATGATGGTGATGTCGTTGCCGTCGCGGACCGTGATGGCTTTGCCGGGTACGAACTCGTAGTCCTCGGGGTAGATCTCCGGAACGCTCATCCGGCTGACCCGGATGAAGGCGGGCCCTTCGGTAGCGGCGGCCCAGCGCATGGCGGCGGCGGTCTCGACCGGAGAGGCCGGCACGATGATGGTCATGTTGTCGATGGCGCGCAGCCAGGCGACGTCTTCGATGGAGTGGTGGGTGGGGCCCAGTTCTCCGTAGGCCATGCCGGGGCTCATGCCGCAGAGTTTGACGTTGCGGTTGGAGTAGGCGATGTCGGCCTTGATCTGTTCGAGGGCGCGTGCGGTGAGGAAGCAGGAGGCGGCGGACACGAAGGGGATGCGGCCGCCGTTGGCGAGCCCAGCGGCGACGCCGACCATGTCTTGTTCGGCGATGCCGACGTTGATGAGCCTGTCGGGGAAGGCCTTCTTGAAGGCGTCGAGCTTGCTGGAGCCGATGGAGTCGTTGACGACGCCGACGATGCGGTGGTCTTCCTGCGCCAGGTCGGCGAGGGCCTTGACGTAGGCGTTGCGGCAGTCGAACCGAGGCCGGTCGACGATCGATCCCTGGGTGGAGGTGGCGGGCACGGTGGTTCTCCTCAGTTGCCGGTGGTGGTGGGGGTGGACCTGAGCTCGTCGAGAGCCTGCTGGTACTCGTCGGCCGAGGGCACCCGGTGGTGCCAGGCCACGTTGTTGCTCATGTACGAGATGGGGTGGCCTTTGTGGGTGTGGGCGATGACGAAGGTGGGCTTGCCGGGCCGGAACGGAACTGACGACAGCACGTCGTAGAGCTCACCGTGGTCGTGGCCGTTGACTTCTACGACGGCGAATCCGAACGCCGCTGCCTTCGCGTCGAGGGGGTCCAGATCGTTGGTCTGGCGGACCGTGGCGCCCTGTTGCAGGCGGTTGCGGTCGACGATGACGGTGAGCCGGTCGAGTTCGTACTGGGAGGCCGCCATCATGGCTTCCCAGTTGCTGCCTTCCTGCAGTTCACCGTCGCCGGTCAGGACGTAGGTGCGCCGGCGGGACACGTCGAGTTGGGCGGAAAGGGCGAGCCCGACGGCGATCGGCAGGCCGTGCCCGAGCGGTCCGGTGTTGGCCTCGATCCCTTTGACCTTGTTTCGGTTGGGGTGTCCGTTGAGGGCTGACAGGGGTTTGAGGAAGGTGGCGAGCTCCTCCACCGGGAGGAACCCGAAGGCGGCCAAGGTGGTGTAGTACGCGCCGGCGACGTGTCCCTTGGACAGGATGAACCTGTCCCGGTCGGGGTCGTCGACCGTTTCGGGGCTGATGTTGAGCACTGCGCCGTAGAGGGTTGCCAGGATGTCGATGGCGGAGAAGTCCCCGCCGATGTGTCCGGCGCCGGAGTGGTGGACGAGCTTGAGGTCCTGAATGCGGATCTGGCGGGCCGCTTCGGCGATGTGCGCGATCTGCCGGTCCCGGCTGCTGTGGGGCGGCAGCTGCTCGAAAACCGGCAGCGTGGCGTGTTCCTTGGTGAGTGGCATGGTTCTGTGTCCTTCTGTCGAGGTCAGAAATGCTGTTCAGGTAGCGGGCCGGGCGGATCGCCAGAGCACGGCGAGTTCGCCGCTCGCGTCGTTCGGAGTGCCGGGCGAGCCGTCACCAGCAGGTGAAGCCGCCGTCGACCAGCAGGTCGACACCGGTGCAGAAGCTGGCGGCGTCGCTGAGCAGGAAGACCGCCGGTCCGACGAGTTCGTCGACGGTGGCCATCCGGCCCAGCGGCGTGTCGGATTCGAACTGGCGGACCTGTTCGGCGACCTCGGGGCGGGTGTTCATCGGTGTCGCGGTGTAACCGGGGCTGATCGCGTTGACGCGGATGCCGCCGGTGCACCACTCCATGGCCAGGCTGCGGCTGAGGTGGATGACGGCGGCCTTGGAGGCGTTGTAGTGTGCCTGCAGGAGCCCGCGGTTGACGATGGTGCCGGACATCGAGGCGATGTTGACGATCGAGCCGCCGCCGTTGGCCAGCATGGCTTGTGCCTCGGCCTGGCAGGACAGGAAGACCCCGGTGACGTTGATGTCGATCACCCGTTGCCACTGTTGCTGCGGCATGGTCTCGGCGGGGGCGGCGTTGGCCACGCCGGCGCTGTTGACCGCCAGGGTGAGCGCGCCGAGTGTGCTCTGTGTCTGCTCGACCGCCGCGATGAGGCTGCTCGCGTCGGTAACGTCACCGGCGACCGGGACCGCTTTGACGCCGACGGCTTGAATCTGGGCGCAGACTTCGTCGAGCCCGGGTCCGGGCAGGTCGAAGCAGGCGACGTTGGCGCCGGATTCGGCGATGCCGACGGCGATCGCACGGCCGATGCCGCTGGCGGCCCCGGTGACGAGAGCGGTGTGTTCATCGAGGCGGAAGTTGGGGACAGTCATGTGCTTCGCCTTTCGGATTGAGCTGGCCGGTCAGCCGACAGCGAGGTGCATCACGGTGACGTCGCTGGCCTCGCCGCGATCGAGGATTCCTTTTTGTTCCCCGCGGGCCAGGACCAGGACGTGGTGGGACAGCCCGAGTACCTCCTCGAGTTCGGAGCTGACCATGATGACGGCCATGCCCTGTTTGGCCAGGTCGACGATGACGTCATAGATCGCGGCGCGGGCGCCCACATCGATACCGCGGGTGGGTTCGTCGAGGATGACGACCTTCGGCCTACGCTCTAGCCACTTGGCGATGACCACCTTCTGCTGGTTGCCGCCGGACAGGGTTCCGGCCGGCTGCTCCGGGCGTCCCTTGACCTGCATGATGCGGCATGCTTCGAGGGCTACGTCGCGGACGCGGCGGGTGCTGATGAAGCCGCCGGGTCCGGCGATCCGGTCGAGGTTGGCGATGGCGACGTTGTCCGCGATGGGCAGGTCCAGCACGACACCTTGGGTTTTGCGGTCCTCGGGGACGAGCACGACGCCGGCCATGATGGCGTCGCGGATGACACCGGGCCGCAGTTGCCTGCCGCTGACGTGTACGGTGCCGGCCGCCACGGGGTCAGCTCCGGCGATGGCGCGGACCAATTCGGTGCGGCCGGCGCCGACGATGCCGGCGATGCCGAGGATCTCACCTTCGTGCACGGCGAAGGAGACGTCGGTGAAGGCGCCCTCCGCGGAGGTGAGGCCCTTGACCGAGATGACCTCCCGGCCGGTGGGTGGATCGAGGTGGGGGAACACGTTCTCGATGCTGCGGCCGACCATGTCCTCGACGAGCTGGTTCACGGGTACCTGGGCGGTCTCGTGGGAGGCGACGTACTGGCCGTCGCGCAGAACCACGATCCGGTCGCAGATGCGGGCGATCTCCTCCAGCCGGTGACTGACGTAGATGAACGAGACGCCTTCCTTGCGCAGGGCGTCCACTTGGGCGAACAGGTGATCGGTCTCTTCCTCGCCCAACGCTGCGGTGGGCTCGTCGAGGATGAGCAGCCGCGCGTTCAGGGTCAGGGCCTTGGCGATCTCGACCTGCTGCTGCGCGGCGACCCGCAGGCTGCTGACGAGGCGTTTGGGTGAGACGTCGAGGCCGAGCCGGCGGATCTGCTCCTGCGCCCGCCGGTCCATCTCCTTGCGGTCGACGCGGCCACCGCTCATCAGCTGCCGGCCGACGAAGACGTTCTCGGAGATCGACAGTTCAGGCAGGAGTCGCATCTCCTGGTGGATCAAGCCGATTCCGGCATCGAGGGCGTCTGCTGGGGCCGACGGTGCGTACGGCCGGCCGTTCCACCACATCTCGCCGGTGTCGGACTGGATATCTCCGGCGATGATCTTGGAGATCGTGGACTTCCCCGCACCGTTCTCGCCGAGAAGGGCGACGCACTCTCCGGGCCGGACGTCCAAATCGACGCTGTGCAGTGCTTGAGTGGCACCGAACCGCTTGGATACACCGCGGACGGTCAGGCCGTTGTGTTCGGTGTTCGTGGATGTCATGACAAGGGCTCCTCTAAGGCAGGGCTGGGAAGTCGCGTCGGTGGGTCAGGGGTGCTTCGCGATGAATTCCTCGGCCTTGGCGGTGTCCTTGTCGGTCAGCAAGGTCGCCGTCTGCAACTGCTGAGCCGGCACGCTCTCGCCGTGCACGATGTCGATGGCGGAGTCGACGGCCAGGCGGCCCATCAGCTGGGTCTGCTGCACCATCGTGGCGTTGACCTTGCCGTCGCGTACGGCCTGCAGGCCCGCCTTGTCGCCGTCGAACCCGACGACCAGCGGCTTCGGGTTCATGTTGGCGTTCGCCGCGGCCTGTGCGGCGCCGAGGGCCATGGCGTCGGCCTGTCCCCAGAAGACGGTGATGTCCGGGTGGGCCTGGATCATGTCCTGGGCGTTGGCGAAGCCTTTCTCCTGTGACCAGTCGTCGGTCGGCCGCTCGGCCACGATCTTCAAGTTCGGGGCGGCCTGCAGCGCCTGCCGGAAGCCCTTCTCTCGGTCCACCTGGGGTGTGGTGCCGATCTGGCCCTGAATGATGCCGACGTTGCCCGCGCCGTTCGTCTGCTTGATCACCCAGTCGCCGAGTTGCTTGGCCGCGGCCACACTGTCGGTCGCGATGAACGTCTTGCCCGGCGCGTCCGGCGCGTTACGGTCGACGTTGATCACGGGGATCTTGGCGTGTTCAGCCGCCTTCACCGGGACTCCGGCCGCGGTGGCGCCGGCGGGGATGTAGATGATGGCCTGCACCTGGCGGCTGATGAAGTCCTGGATCTGGCTGACCTGGCGGGCGGAGTCGCCGCCGGCGTCGGAGACCACGACCTTGGCGCCCTTGGCGGCGGCTTCGGCCGTGACGGACTGCTTGATCTGGTTGAAGAAGTCGGCCTGCAGGTTCGCCACTGCCAGGCCGATGGTGATCTGGTTGGCGTCGCTGCCGCCGGTGTCGGAGCTGCTGCCGCGGTTGCAGGCGGCCAGAGAGATGGTGGTCAGGGCGGCGACGGAGAAGGCGAGCGCTTTGCGGGAATTCATGGTGTCCCTCCGGGACGGGCAAGGGGTGAGTGCGGGACAGGTGTTCACGCGGAGCGGCGGCGCAGGACGTCGACCATCACCGCGAGGGCGATGACGACGCCGATGACCACCTGCTGGATGAACGGTGAGACAGACAGCAGGTTCAGCCCGTTGCGCAAGACGCCGATGATCAGGACGCCGACGATCGTTCCGGGGATCTTGCCGACGCCGCCGCTGAGGCTGGCGCCGCCGATGACCACGGCCGCGATGACGTCAAGCTCGAGGCCGACGGCCGAGCTGGGCTGGGAGGAGTCGAGTCGGGCGGCGAGAGCCACGCCGGCGACACCCGCGAGCAGGCCGGTGACGACGTAGACGCCGGTCGTGGCCTTCTTGACCCTGATGCCGGCCAGCCGGGCGACTTCCTGGCTACCGCCGATGGCATAGAGGGCGCGGCCACCGGGCCGGTACCGCAGAAATGCCCACCCGGCGACAAGCAGCAGGATCAATACGAGCGTCGTGACGGTCAGGAAGCCGAAATAGCGTTGGGTGGACAGCGCCGTGAACCAGTCGGGATAGCCGACGATCTGCTGGCCGTCGGTGATCACGTTGGCCAGCCCGCGTGCGATCGACAACATGGCGAGGGTGGCGATGAACGGTGGCAGCTTCGTCAGCGTGATGCCGAGGCCGCTGGCCAGACCGCACAGGCCGCCGACGACAACCGCCGCGATCATGCTCAGCCACAGCGGCCAGCCTCCGTTGTGAGATGTCCAGCCCAGGATCATTGTGCCCAGCGCAAGGACGGAGCCGACCGACAGGTCGATGCCGCCGGTGACGATGACCAGGGTCATGCCGACGGCCAGGATGCCCAGGATGGTCACCTGGTCCAGGATGTTGAGCAGGTTGTTGACCGTCAGGAAGAACGGCGTAGCGATGAACAGGGCGACGCACAGAACGACAAGACCGATGAACGGTCCGCCCGTTCCGCTGCCGATCCGGCGTAGGCGATCTCTGAGTTCATGGGAGTCTCTCGGCTGCGCTTCGGGCGCGGCCGCGGTGGTCGTACTCATGGCTTCTCCTGAGTGAGGGGATGTGTTGCCCGTGAGGGAGTCGGACCGTTCAGTTCATGAACATCCCCCCGTCGACGTTGATGGCCTGGCCGGTGATGTAGCCGGCTTCGTCGGAGGCGAGGAACAGCAGCAGATTCGCGACGTCGTCGTTGGTGCCGGCGCGACCCAGGGGGATGTCTTCGATCCATGTGGCCATCAACTCGCCCGGGGCGTAGTCGCCCAGCAGCCGGCCCCATTCGCGGTCGTTGTAGGCCCACATGTCGGAGCCGACGATGCCGGGGCAGTAGGCGTTGACGGTGATGCCGTCCTTGGCGAGTTCCTTGGCCAGACTCTGCGTCAGGCCGATCACGCCGAACTTGCTGGCCGCGTAGTGCGGTGTGTAGATGAACCCCTGGCGGGCCTGCCCGGACGCGGCGTTGAGGATGCGGCCGCTGGCGCTGGTTCTGCGGATCAGCGGGGCGGCGGCCTTGGCGCAGAGGAACGCTCCGGTGGTGTTGACCGCCAGGACGCGGTTCCACGCCTCCAAACTGAGGTCCTGCAGTGGTGCGATGGTGATGGTTCCGGCGTTGTTGATCAGTACGTCGAGGCGCCCGAACCGGTCCTCGGTGGCGGTGATCAGGGCACTGACGTCGGCCTCGCTGGTGACGTCGCACGTCACGCCGAGTGTCTGGTTACCGGACGTCCTGGCGGTCTCCGCTGCGGTCTGGTGCACGCTGTCCTCGCGGTCGGCCAGGACG
The DNA here is from genome assembly GCF_040638275.1 of Actinoplanes sp. NPDC026623. Taxonomy (NCBI): domain Bacteria; kingdom Bacillati; phylum Actinomycetota; class Actinomycetes; order Micromonosporales; family Micromonosporaceae; genus Actinoplanes; species Actinoplanes sp. NPDC026623. The sequence continues at coordinate 23,496 of NZ_JBEZXZ010000057.1, forward strand.
ACGGCAGCTCCCTCAGCGGCGAACCGGTCGGCTATACCGCGGCCGATGCCGGCGGCCGCACCGGTGACGGCGACGACCTTGTTCTCCATGCGCCGGGTGCTGGTCATGGCTGGTTCCTTGCCTGTCGGGGGAGTTCGCGGGCGGCGGTGACCGCGGTGTGCCAGTCGTGCAGCCGTTCGTGGCGGGAGGTGTCGGCGGGGTTCGGCCGGTAGTCGGCCCCGGTTCGGCTGACGCGATCGAGGTCGGCGATCGACCACAGACCGGCGCCGAGCCCGGCGACGTGGGCAGCGCCGAGCGCGGACAGCTCGGCCGCCGGTGATGTCCGGACGTGTCGGCCGGAGGTGTCCGCCTGCAGTTGCATCAACGTGGCATTGGTGGAGGGACCACCGTCGGCGAGGATCATCCGGACCGACCCGCCGGCGTGTTCGACGGCCGCGACGACGTCCTCGACCTGGAAGGCGATGGACTCGAGGGCTGCGCGGGCCAGCTGCTCGCGGCTCGTGCTGTCGGTCAGTCCGACAATCACCGCCCGGGCTCGGTCGTCCCACCACGGCGCGCCGAGGCCGGTGAAGGCCGGAACGATGAAGACACCCTGGCTGTCGGATGCGGCAGCGCCCGCCAGTTCGCCGGGTGTCGAATTCAACAGGCGGGCCAGCCAGACGAGCGTCGCGCCGCTCGAGCGGATATTGCCCTCCAGCGCATAGGTCGGCTCGCCGAGCTGCCAGGCGATGGTGCGCGCAACGCCGGCGGCCTGCTTCACCTCGGTGGTTGTCACGCCCATGACCGACGAGCCGGTCCCGTACGTGACCTTGACCCGCCCGCCGGTCCAGCCGGCATGCGCGAACAGGGCGGCGTGAGAGTCGCCGAGGACACCGGTGACCGGCACCTCCCGCAGGCTCGGGTGCAGGTCACGACAGGTCGTGAACGGCCCGGTGGACGACGTCACCTGCGGCAGCGCCGGTAACGGGACGTTGAACACGTCGAGCAGCCACGGGTCCCAGCGGCAGGTGGAGATGTCGAGCAATTGCGTACGGGCGGCGTTCCCGGTCTCGATGAGGTGCCGGCCGTCCAGCTGCCACAGCAGCCACGAATCGATGGTGCCCAGGCACAGCTCGCCCCTGGAGCTGCGCGAGCGGTCCGGGTCGTGACGGTCCAACAGGGCCGCCGCCTTCGACGCCGAGAACATCGCATCGAGGGGGAGGCCGGTGGTCTCCCGGATCCGGTCGGCGTGGCCGTCGGTGCGCAGCTTGGCGCAGAGACCGGCCCCGCGCGTGTCCTGCCAGCCGAGCAACGGGCCGAGGGGCTGCCCGGTGTTGCGGTCCCACAGAAGTGTGGACTCGCGTTGGGTGCTGAGGCCGACCGCGAGGACCCGGCGTGGGTGAGCCTCGCTCAGCACGTCAGCGACGGCTCGCTGGACGGACCGCCAGATCTCCATTGGATCCTGCTCGGCCCAGCCCGGCTGCGGGTAGCTCTGGTGAATCGGCACAGTCGCCCGGTGGCTGATCTCGCCGCGATCGGTCACGACGACTGCCTTGGTGGCGCTCGTGCCTTGGTCAATGGCGAGGACGACGTCACCGCCCGCAACGCGCTCGTCAGATGCCATCTGCATCTCCATTCAATGTCGAATAGATACCCACGAGGTTGCGCCCACGTGAATGGACTGTCAATCGCTGAATATCTATGCAACAATGCGATCATGTCCGCCGAAGCCTCACCGCCGGCCCCGCGAGACCGGCAAGTCGATCAACTGCGCCTGCTGGCCAAGATCGCCCGCATGTACCACGAGCAGGGCGTCCGTCAGCCCCAGATCGCGGCTGACCTGAATATTTCTCAGTCGCGAGTTTCCCGGCTGCTGCGCCAGGCCGCCGACATCGGCATCGTTCGAACCGTCGTCACCCTGCCGGATGGCGTCTATACGGACATCGAGCAGGAACTGGAGGGAAGGTTCGGACTGCTCGACTCGGTCGTCGTGGACACCGGATCAACCGCCGGCGACGTCATGCAGGTGCTCGGCGCCGCGGCCGCGAGCTACCTCGGGGAGACCCTGGCCAACGGGGACGCCATCGGCATCTCATCCTGGAGCGCAACCCTGCTGGCCACGGTCGAAGCGATGCGACCCAGGAACGGATTGGCCGTCGACGTCGTCACCCAGCTCGTCGGGGGCATCGGCGACGCACATGTCCAGATGAACGCCACCCGGCTGCTCGACCGGTTCGCCACGCTCACCGGCGCGCGTCCCCTGTTTCTCCCCACACCCGGCCTGGTCAAGAATCCTTCCGTACGGCGCGCCTTGCTCGAGGACCCGACCGTCGCCGGCGTGGGTGCCGTGTGGAAACGGTTGTCCGTCGCCATCGTCGGCATCGGCAGCGTTCAACCATCGCCCCTCCTGCAGCAGAGCGGAAACGCCATCGGGCCCGAGCAGCAACAGGAGCTGATGGAGCTGGGCGCAGTCGGCGACGTGTGCTATCGGTTCTTCGACCAGCGCGGCAAGCTGATCAACTCGCCGTTCAACGACCGAGTTCTGGGGATAGACCCGAAGGACCTGCGACAGGTCCCTCGCCGGATCGGCGTGGCCGGAGGACGGTCCAAATTCGCCGCCATCGCCGCCGCCATCGCGGGAGGGTGGATCAACACCCTCGTCACCGACCTCGACACGGCGGACCACCTGCTGAAGAGCCGAGCCTGACACCGAGTGCCCAACGCCCGCTCTTCAGGACAACGTCAGGATTCCGTCCCCGGGTGGCCCCTCGACGCGGCCCGTCGCACGGGCGATACTGGCGGGTAACAACCGAGGGTCGCGGCGTTGCGGCCGGAAGGCTGGTGACTCCGTGGCTGTTGAGGCGACGCGTGTGGCGTATCGGACATGTCCCCTGTGCGAGGCGGCCTGCGGGCTGGAACTCACGGTGACCGGTGACCGGGTCGTCGCGGCGCGCGGGGATCGGGACCACGTGTTCAGCCACGGTTTCGTCTGTCCGAAGGGCGCCGCCTTCGGGCAGCTCACCGCCGATCCCGACCGGTTGCGCCGCCCGCTGCTCCGGCGCGGCGACCGTCATGAAGAGGTTGGCTGGGACGAGGCGTACGCGGTGATCGAGGCGGGCCTGCGGCCGATCCTCGAGCGCCACGGCCCCGACGCGGTCGCCCTGTACCTGGGCAACCCCAACGTCCACACCATGGCGGGCGCCCTCTACCTGGCGCCGCTGCTGCGGGCGGTGGGCACCCGCAACATCTTCTCGGCCAGCACCGTCGACCAGATGCCGAAGCACGTGTCTTGCGGCTACCTCTATGGCAGCCCGCTGGCCATTCCGGTGCCGGACGTCGACCGTACGGACTTCCTCCTGATACTGGGCGCCAACCCCTGGGAATCCAACGGCAGCCTCGCCACCGCGGCGGACTTTCCCGGCCGGCTCAAGGCCGTTCAGGCCCGTGGCGGCCGGTTCGTGGTGGTCGACCCTCGCCGCACCCGGACCGCCGAACACGCCGACGAGCACCTGTTCATCCGGCCCGGCACCGACGCGTACCTGTTGTTCGGGATCGTCCACACGCTGTTCGAGGAGGACCTGGTCGACCTCGGCGCGTGCGCCGGCCACGTGACGGGTGTCGATGAGGTCCGTGAGCTGGCCCGTGCGTTCTCCCCGGAGACGGTTAGCGGCGCGTGCGGCGTACCGGTGGAAAGGATTCGCGGGCTCGCGCGCGAGCTGGCGGCAGCCCCGACGGCCGCGGTGTACGGACGGATCGGCACCTGCACCGTCGAGTTCGGCACTCTGACCAGCTGGCTCGTCGACGTCGTCAACGTGCTGACCGGCAACCTCGACCGGCCGGGCGGCGTCATGTTCCCGATGGCCGCGCACCTGCGCCCGCAGACCCGTCCCGGCGGCAAGGGCTTCCGGGTGGGGCGGTGGCACAGCCGGGTCCGGGGCCTGCCTGAGGTCAAGGGCGAGCTGCCGGTGGCCACCCTCGCTGACGAGATCGAGACCCCCGGCGAGGGGCAGGTCCGCGCGTTCATCACCGTGGCCGGCAACCCGGTGCTGTCGACGCCGAACAGCGGCCGGCTGGACCGGGCCCTGGGCGGGCTCGATTTCATGGTCAGCGTCGACCCGTACCTCAACGAGACCACCCGGCACGCGAACGTCGTCCTGCCGCCCACCGACCCGACCCGCAAGGGCCATTACGACTTCTCGTTCCTGGCGCTCGCGGTGCGCAACTTCGCGGCGTACTCCCCGCCGGTGTTGCCGCCGGACCCGGCCGGCATGGACGAGTGCGACATCCTCGCGAGGCTCACCCTCGTCGTCACCGGCCAGGGCGCAGGCGCCGACCCGACCCTGCTGCACGACCGGATGCTGGACGAGGCTCTGCAGCGGGTCTCCCCTGCGACCGGCCGCCCCGCCGCCGACCTGCGGGCCCTGGTGAGCGGCGAACAGCCGGCCGAGCGACTGCTCGACATCGCGCTGCGTACCGGTGCCTATGGGGATGCCTTCGGAGCGCGCCCCGGCGGTCTGTCCCTGGACGAGCTTCTCGCGAACCCGCACGGTGTCGATCTCGGGCCGCTGCAGCCCCGCATTCCGTCGGTCCTGCGGACGCCGAGCGGGACCGTCGAGCTCTGCGCCCCGCCGATCGTGTCCGATGTGGACCGCCTGCGCGCCGCCCTCGACCGGGAGCGGGACGAGCTCGTCCTGGTGGGCCGCCGGCATCTGCGTTCCAACAACAGCTGGATGCACAACGTCCCGGCCCTTATCAAGGGCCGGGACCGTTGCACGCTGCAGGTCAACCCGGTGGACGCGGAGCGGCTCGCTCTCACCGACGGCGACGACGCCTCGGTGACGTCCCGGGTGGGTTCGCTCTCGGCCCGGGTGGAGGTCACCGACGGGGTGATGCCGGGCGTGGTCAGCCTGCCGCACGGCTGGGGTCACGACCTGCCGGGCACCCGGCTCTCGGTCGCGGCGACCCGGCCGGGGGTGAACAGCAACGTGTTGACCGACGAGTTCGCGACCGATGCGCTGTCGGGCAACAGCGTTCTGAACGGCATCCCGGTGGCCGTGAAGGCCGCCGGAACGCGTGCGTCCGATCACGTCTCAGCGCGAGCAGGCGACGTTCTTCAGGGGTGAGGAGCTCACCGCGATGAGGATCCGGCTCCGGCAACGGGCCTCAAGCCGCGGTTCTGATGAATTCATCGGAAGTGTGGAAGTCTAGAAAATCATGGTCCATATCATTTGGTATGCGCCTAATACGGCTGAATAGGTCCACGTCGGTCCTGCACCGCAAGGGCGGCCGGTGGCGACGGCCCGCTCTTGCGGTGCTGCTGTTGCTGCCGGGGGTGGCCCTGTTGCTGCCCAGCCCCTACCTGGACGGGCCGCTCGGCAGACTGATCGCCGGCCGGGTGGCTAACCAGGTGAGCTGCCCCGACGACAGCGGTCCGGCACCTCAGATCACCATCAGGGGCAGCCACCTCGTGCGGCAGGCGCTGCGCCGGCGGCTGACCGAGGTGGGCCTGGTGCAGCCGGACACCACAGTCGGCGGCGTGTCACACGCCACCGTTGTCGCGACGATGCGCGACGTCACCCAGCCCGCCCCGGACACGGTGCACGTGGGTGGCATCGAAGCCACCATCACGACACCCTTCGCGAACATGTCGGCGCCGCCGGACGGTTCGAGACCCACGTTCGGCCGGGCCTCGAACGGACTGCTGACGGTCCAGGTCACCGCGCCGGCGAAGGCGGTCAGGAACGTCAGGTCCACCCTGTTCTTCAAGCTCAACGTGACCGGCGAGACTCTCCACGCCACCCCGCGGCAGCTACAGGTCTTCGGGAAGACCATTTCGGCCGACCAGGTGGCGAGCGTGACCGGCGGAGTGCGCTCACAGAAGCTGCCCGCACTGCCAGACGGGATGAACTACAAGTCGGTCACGCCCCGCTCCGATGGACTGCACGTGGCGCTGGGCGGCGTCGCCACAACGGCCTTCGCCAAGCTGCCCGCCAGGGTGGACGGGCAGCACGTCACCTACTCGGCCAAGCGCGGCCGGTTGGCCATCTCCACGGCCAAGGACATCCCGCTGCTCGGCGCGGTCCCGCTGACGATCTTCACCGCGCCAACCGTCGAAGGGAACACCCTGAAACTCGTACCCCGGAAGGTGCGTGTGCTCGGCGGCGACTACTCACCACACGGCCTGATCGGCGGTACCGTGCTGTCTCTGATGAAGCGGGCCAGCCTGAGCCGGGCGCTGCCCGCACTGCCGAGCGGAGTGCGGTACCGCGGGGCATCCGTGGACGCGGGTGGGCTCAAGGTGTCGCTGGGTGGGGTGACCGTCAAGCCGTACTCCGAGCTGCCCGCCACCGACGAGGAAGGGCGCGCCACCAGGTACGGCGCCAGGAGCGGCCTGATGACCGTCACCGTCCGCGGCAACTCCCGCCCGGCACCGATCGTCCTCTACGCCAAGCCCGCCATCACCGGCAGCACCCTCGACCTGGTGCCCCGGCAGATCCGGATGTTCGGCGTCCTCTTCCCCGCCCGGAACGTGTTGGCCCAGGTGACGGCCGGCGCCACCACATACCCGCTGCCACCGCTGCCGGCCGGGCTCGCGTACGGGGCGGTCGACGTCCAACCCGATGGCCTGCGCCTGCACCTCAGCGGCGAAGACGCCACGCTGTCAAAAGGCATGCTCGGATGGGCCGGATGCTAAATCGATGATCCGGCACACCCGGTCGGCGGGCCATGACCGGCCTCGGCTGGCCGGCGTCCAGGCGCGACGTCGGCGAGGATCTCGACCTCCGGGCCTCGCGGGGTGGCGCTGGCGCTGCCACGGGCCGGCTCCGACGGCCCGCCGGTGTTGCCGGCGATCGTGGGGTGGCCGGCAGGTCAGCGGCGTCCTGCGACGAGTTCGGGCGCCGCGAAGGACGGCTGGGCCGTCGGCCGGCCGAAGTGGTAGCCCTGTGCGTAGCGGTAGCCGAGGCGGTACAGCTCCGCGGCTTGTTCGGCGGTCTCGACGCCTTCGGCGACGGCGGTCAGGCCGAGGCCGTTGCTGACCTGGATGAGGGCGGTCGCGATGACGGCGTGCTGGCCGGCCATGGTGATGTTGTCGACGAAGGACTTGTCGACCTTGAGGATGTCCACGGGCACGGTCCGCAGCAGGCCCAGCGACGAGTGGCCGGTGCCGAAGTCGTCGAGGGCGATGTGCACGCCAAGCTCGTGCAGGTCCTGAAGGGCCTGCACCGACCGGCCTCCGCCGAACACCGCGGTCTCGGTCACCTCGACGGTCAGCTGGGCGGCGCTCAGCCCGGTCTCGGTCAGGATCGCGGCGACCACCGCGCCGAACTCGGGCTCGGCGAGCTGACGGGCTGAGACGTTGACGCTCATGCGTTGCGGAGCCAGGTCGCCGTGCCGGTTGCGCCACGACATCGCCTGGGTGCAGGCGGTACGCATGATCCATTCGCCGAGTTCGACGATCAGGCCGTTGCGTTCCGCGGCGGGGATGAACTGGTCCGGCGCGATCATTCCGCGTACCGGGTGCTCCCAGCGGACCAGGGCCTCGACCGCCTCGGTGCGCCCGGACGGCAGCGCCACGATCGGCTGGTACACGAGCCGGAACTGACCGGTGTCCAGGGCGACGCGCAGGTCGGCGCCGAGCCGGGCCTGCTCATCGGTGTGCTCGTCGAGCTCCGGCACGTAGCGGCGGGGCCCGTCGTGGGCGGCCTTGGCGGCGTACATGGCGACGTCGGCGCGGCGCAGCACCTCGTACGGATCGCCGGTGCCGGACCCGTCGGTGACGCCGACGCTGGCGCCGACGAGCAGCTCGTGGCTGCCCGCGGTGATCGGTGCCCGCAGCGCGTCTACGAGCCGCCGCACGATCGCGTCGCCCGCGGCGTTCGTCGCGCCCGGCACCAGGATGGCGAATTCGTCGCCGCCCATGCGGGCGACCAGGACGTCAGGGCGCAGCGAGGTACGCAGCCGCTGTGCGACGACGGTCAGCAGGTGATCCCCGACGCCGTGGCCGAGCCGGTCGTTGACGCCCTTGAAGTCGTCGAGGTCGAGCAGCGCCACCTGGGTGGGCCCGGCCTGCAGGCAGGCCCGCAGCGCCTGCTCGAAGCGGCGGCGGTTCGCCAGCCCGGTGAGTTCGTCGGTCATGGCGAGGTCCTCGAGCTGGTCGGCCTGATCCTGGACCTGGCCGACGAAGCCGGACATACGGGTCACGACGAGCAGGAACAGCACGCCGGCGCCGACGGCGATGACGGTCCGGTCGACGGCGTTCTCGCTGATGCCGGGGATGAGCAGCAGCCCGGGTGCGAGCAGCGAGCAGACGCCCAGCAGCACCAGCCGAGCGCGACCCACCCGGGCGTCGCGGGGCTGCTTCTCGACGGCGCCCGCGCCGCGCATCGACGGGTGCAGGGCGGCGGCCGCCCAGCAGGCGTACGACAACAGGAAGAACGCGTCCAGCATGTCGACGTCGAGGTCGGAGTACAGCGACAGCAGCGAGTAGCCGACGTCGGCGATGAACAGCAGCAGCGCGGCGCCGCCGAGCAGGCGGATGCCCGCGGTGCGCCGGCCGACGCCGGTGTAGAAGCGCGCCAGCATGGCCAGCAGCAGCACGTCGGCGGCCGGATACGCCACGCCGATGGCCCGCTCGAGGGTAGAGGCGCTGGAGTCGGTGGCGATCGGGTGCATCACGAAGACCCAGAAGACCAGTCCCAGGCCGACGGCGACGACGGCCGCGTCGATCAATGCCGCGACGTCGATGCCGGCCCGGCCCCTGCCGCGCATCAGCATGAGCATCCCGACCACGATCAGCGGGTACGCGCTGAGGAAGAAGTAGTCAGCCGGTGACGGATACGGCTCCTGATGCAGGACGTACTTGTAGTACTCGTACACCAGGTCGCCCATCACGGAGGTGAGGATCCCGGCGGCGAACCAGTACCACATCGCGGGGCGCCGGGCGCGGTGCAGGCGCACCCCGACCACGATCAGGACGGCGGAGAGCACCCCGATGGTGTTGTAGGCGAGGGCGGAGGGCAGGCCCTTGGGCAGCAGGTAGTCGGCGGCCGTGAGTAGCGAAGCCGCTGTCAGCCACCACCACCAGAGCCTGTCGTATCTCACTGGGTGCCCTTCGGACGAACAACCATCCGACTGAGCCACGGCCGGCCCACCGAGACGCCCGTCACATCGCTCCGGCCGACCTCGCGCACCCGAGACACCGCGCCACAGGAGGATCGCGGTGCTCGCTCGGACAGCACCCTGCCCGCGGCTGCGGTGCCAAATAGGGGGCATTCGTGGCGCGTAGCCACCCACCCGGTTATCTGATCATCCGGAGCCACGGGTGGCGCTTGCCGTAGCGGAGACAGGGCGGGTTACCCCTGAGGCTCGGTGAACAGGTGCCTTCTCCGGCCGCCGTGCTCGTCGCGGTGGCCGGAGAAGGGATAGCGGTCACGGTTTGAGGACGACCTTTTCGCAGTTGTCCTGCTTGTTCTTGAAGATGTCGAAGCCGTGTTCCGCGTCGTCGAGCGGCAGGGTGTGGGTGATGATCCGGGTCGGGTCGATCTCGCCGCGTTCGATGCGCTGCAGCAGCGGTTTCATGTAGCGCTGGACGTGGCATTGGCCGGTGCGCAGGGTCAGCGACCGGTTCATCCACGCGCCGGCGGGGAACTTGTCGAGCAGGCCGCCGTAGACGCCGATCACGGAGACCACGCCGCCGCTACGGCACGACAGGATCGCTTGGCGCAGGGCGTGCGGGCGGTCGGTTTCCGAGCGTACGGCCTGCTTGAGGTGGTCGTAGGCGGCGATGTGCGCGCTGCCGTGGGTGGCTTCCAGGCCGACCGCGTCGATGCACTTGTCCGGTCCCCGCCCGCCGGTCAGTTCCAGCAGCGTCGACCGGACGTCGACCTCGTCGAAGTTGACCGGGGTGTGGCCTGCTTGTTCGGCCATCTCCAGCCGATAGGGCTCCTTGTCGATGGCGATGACCTTTGCGGCGCCGAGGACCCGGGCGCTGTCCATGGCGAACTGGCCGACCGGGCCGGCGCCCCACACCGCCACCACGTCGCTGGGCTGGATGTCGCACATCTCGGCGCCCATGTAGCCGGTGGGCAGGATGTCGGAGAGGAACAGCACCTGTTCGTCGCTCAGATCGGACTCGATCTTGAGTGGGCCGACGTCGGCGAACGGCACCCGCGCGTACTGGGCCTGGCCGCCGGCGAACCCGCCGGTCAGATGCGAGTAGCCGAAGATCCCGGCGACCGGGTGGCCGAACATCTTCTCCGCGATCCCGGCGTTGGGATTGGAGTTCTCGCAGCAGGAGTACAGCTCGGCGGCGCAGGCGGCACACGCGCCGCAGGCGATCGGGAACGGCACGACGACTCGGTCCCCGACCCGCAGCCGACCGGGATCGATGCCGGAGCCGACCTCGATCACCTCGCCCATGAACTCGTGACCCATGACGTCGCCGTCCTGCATCGTGGGTACGTAGCCGTTGACCAGGTGCAGGTCGGAGCCGCAGATCGCGGTGGAGGTGATCCGGACGATGGCGTCGCGGTTGTTCAGGATCTTGGGGTCCGGCACGTCACGGACTTCGACCTTGTTTCGGCCCGCCCAGGTGTTCGCCCTCATGCGTCCGCTCCCTTCGCCAGTTCGTCGTCCGACAGCGGTTGCGCCGGACGCTGCGGGAACTCCTTGCGTGCCCGTTTGCCCCACGGGGCACCGTCGGACCGGACCACCTCGCCGGTTTCCAGCACCTGCTTGAGCCGGCGCAGGTCATCGTCGAGTTGCTGGTGCGGTTCCTCGCCGAAGTACCTGGCGACTGCCTTGCCGATCGTGCCGCCCGGAATGTCGTACACCAGGACGACGTGTATCTCGGTGCCCACACCGTCAGGGGCCGGCTGGAGACGGACGTTGCCGGCGTTGGGTACGTCGGCGTTGCCGGTGGAGCGCCACGCGATCCTCTCGCCGGGCACCTCCTCGAGGATTTCCGCGTCCCACCCGACGTTCTTGCCGAACGGAGCGCCGGCCGTCCAATGACTCGTTCGTTCACCGGTGGCGCGGACCTCCTCCAGGTGCGTCATGAACCTCGGCAGGTTCTCCAGATCGCGCCAGAACGCGTACACCTCCGACGCGGGTTTGCGAATGGTTGTCGTGGCTGTCAGTTCCATGGATCCTCCTTTGTGTGCGCCCCGCAGCGCCGGCATGAGGCCGATGTCCTTCCGTCGGCTGGCCTGTACGGCGGCCAGCCCGTCGATCGCGGTAGTCCCGGCGATAGCGCCGGTCACGGCGAGGCCCTCCGCGGTGGGCGCGGGCCATCCCAGCGCGGTTCAGGTCCATCGCGTCGCCCACCACACGGGTCCACGCCCAGACATTTGTCCGATGCCGCCAGCTCTGCCAGGCCCAGAGCGAGACTCATCCAGCCGAGTCCGCGGCCGAGCCGCCGCGACTGGTCCGACCGGTGCTTCCCGCTTCTCGGGTTACCGGCGAGTCACGGGCAGCCTCCGTATCCAATAGCCCGCCCGTCTGCAGACCGGTATACCCCTGAAAAACCACCTAAACCCGCCAGCCCGACGACTGTGTGGAGAGGGCACCGGCCGCCGTGCGTGGTGCTGAGCACCCGCGGTCACCGCCGGCCTCGTCACGATCGTGACCAGCGCGACGGTCAGCGCCCGCGGTACCGGCGGCCCGCACAACCGGCGCACCGTCGAAACTCCGTCGCCATTCGTGCCGGGTCCGGTGACAATGCGGGTCGAGCCGGCGAACGTCCGAGGGGTGTGCTGGAGTGGGTCAACTGGTGGGTGGACGGAAATGGCCGGTGATGGTCAGCACCGTCCAGCTCGGCCGCCATCAGTACCGGGTCGTCCGCCCGGCCACGGCGCCGAGGTTCGCCGGTCTCTACGAGGGCCGCCTCGGGGCTCAGTTCTGCCTCGACAAGAGGACCGCGATGATGTTCGCGCAGGCTTGGGGCCTGGCCGCCCGGTCGCCGTACACGATCGTCTACCTCCCGCTACGCCGCGCGGAGCTCTCAGCGCATCACCTGTGTGGGCGCCCGCTCGACCTGGTGCTGCTGCACCACCGTCTCGCGTTCCCGCCGTCCCGGTGGAAGCAGGTCCGCGCACGGTTGGGCACCGGCAGGCCGCACACCGTCGTCCTGCCCGGTGACGCGTTGCCGTTGCGACCCATCGTTGATCACCGGCGGACCAGGCATCGGGAGTTCCGGGATCATCTTCGCTGGGCCATCGCCGCCGACACGTTGGTGCTCACCGGCAGCCGTGAGGCGTTCGAGCTGGAGGCCGACCAGGTTCGCGGCTTGGCCGAGGAGTGCCCGGCTCATCGCGCCCGCACACCGGGAACGCACTGCTGCGCCGAGATCGGCATGGGCAGAAGCTGGCACTACCCTGATCGGCGCCGGCCATATGCCGAGCTGCATGTCGAATACGCACGGTAGCCCCGACCCTGCCCTTCGCCCAGTTCCTTCGACGCGCAGGCGACCTCACGACTGCGATCGGCAGCATGCGATCAACGGAGTGGATCGTCACCCATCGCAGCATGACCGCCCTGTGACCAACGGCCCCTAAAGTGCTCGGCATGCGCATCGAACGGATCTTGAGCGGTGCCGCCGTGTTCGCCGTGGCGCCACTCTTTGATGAGCCGCCGATCGAGGCGGCCACCGGGCGATTCCTCGCGCAGCCGGGGCATCACCTGCTTTTCGCATACGACGATGGCGGCCGGCCGGTCGGGATGACCCACCCGGACCCTGGCACCGAGATGTTCCTCCACGAGCTCGGCGTCGTGCCGGCCGCCCGCCTGCGAGACATCGGCGCACGGCTGGTAGCCGAGCTCGCGGTGATCGCCCGGCGCAACGGCTGTTACGGCAGGTGGGCCGGTACCGAAGTGGACAACGACGCCGCGCCGGTCACCTACCGCCGGGCCGGCGCCGCCGAGGAAGCGTGCACCCTGCTCAGCTGGAATTTGATCGACGGCCTGGCCGATGTCTGAGCCGAGGCGCCGGTTCCTCGCGCCGATGGTGGGCCGCTCCTCCGACGAGCGATTCCGCGTCTCCACCCCGCTCGAGCTCTTCTTCGACCTGTGCTTCGTTGTGGCCGTGTCGCAGGCCGCCGCCCCGCTGCACCACAGCATCGCCGAGCACCAGGTGGGGCATGGCCTCGGCGGCTACCTGGTGGTCTTCTTCGCCATCTGGTGGGCCTGGATGAACTTCACCTGGTTCGCCTCGGCCTACGACACCGACGACGACGTCTACCGCATCACCACGTTCGTGCAGATCTCCGGTGCGCTGTTGCTGGCCGCCGGGGTGGACCAGGCGTTCGAGCACAACGACTTCCGCGTGATCACCATCGGGTACGTGATCATGCGGCTCGCGATGGTCGCCCAGTGGCTGCGCGCCGCGAAGTCCGATCCGCAGCGCCGGCCGACCGCCCTGCGCTACGCGATCGGCGTGTCCGCCGTCCAGATGCTGTGGCTGCTCCGGCTGGCCGTCCCCGAGTCCTGGTCGTTCCTGCCGATCTTCCATCTGCTGGTGGTGCTGGAGCTGGTGGTGCCGATCTGGGCCGAGCGCGCGCCCGGCGGCCCGACCAGCTATCACCCGCACCACATCGCCGAGCGGTACGGCCTGTTCACGCTGATCGTGCTGGGCGAGTCGGTGTCGGCGGCCACGATCGCCTTCCGCGGCGGGCTGGACGAGGGCAGCGAGCACACCGGCGCGCTGATCCGGCTGGCCGTGGCTGGGCTGGTGGTGGTCTTCGCGCTGTGGTGGCTGTATTTCGACCGGTCGGCGCACAACCTGCTGTCCTCGCTGCGGACCTCGATGATGTGGGGCTACGGCCACTACTTCGTCTTCGCCTCGGCGGCCGCGGTAGGCGCGGGCCTGGGCGTGGCGGTGGACAAGGCCACCGGGCACACCGAGATCTCCTCGGTGCTGGCCGGGTATGCGATCGCCGTGCCGGTGGCGGTCTACCTGTTCTTCGTCTGGCTGCTGCACATCCGGCCGCACCAGAGCGGGCCGATGAAAGTGGTGTTCCCGCTGGCCGCGGTGCTGGCGCTGGTCGCACCATTGGCCCCGGCGACGATGGAACTGCTGGCCGCCCTGCTGGTGGCGCTGGTGGTGATCAACGTGTCGGCCGGCCGCCGAGTCCCCGATCGCGTGACCTGAGAGCGCGACCACGGCCGTCCAGCCCGGCCGTCGAGTTCTCCTTGGAGCAGCGTCCTGCCGCCCACACACACCACCCGTTCAACGCCGCCACCGGGGCCGGGATCTCATCACCCACAACAAGAGGAACGGCGCCGGGAAACCGGCGCCGTTCCTCGTTCGAGACGCAGCAGCCAAGAACTAGTTGCGGTACCGGAAGAGGATCCGCCCCCGGGTCAGGTCGTACTGGCTGAGCTCCACGAGGACCCGGTCGAACGGCAGGATCTTGATGTAGTTCTTGCGGATCTTGCCGCTGATGTGGGCCAGGACGACGTGGCCATTGGTCAGCTCGACGCGGAAGTTGGCGTTGCGCAGGCACTCCACCACGGTGCCCTCGACCTGGATACCGTCGGTCGCCTTGACCATCACCGGATCACCAGTTCGAGGTTGCTGCCGTGCCGGCGCGCGCCGGCCGCTTCGACCAAGGCGATCGCCGCTGTGTTGGCCTCGTGGACCTCCGCCGAGACCGTCGCCACCCCGCGCTCGTGGGTCGCCCGCAGTACCTCCGCCAGCAGCGCCCGGCCGATGCCGCGGCGGCGATGGTCGGCCCGTACGGCGATGAGGCCGACCCGGGTGTGCCTCGGCAGCGGCGCCAGCCGGGCCAGGCCCACGTACGCGTCGGCCGCAGCGGCGACCACGTACCGGGCCGGATCGAGCGGCCGGGACAGTACCGCCGCCGGCATCTGATCCCAGCCGACGGAGGACTCGATCTCGGCGTGAATCGCGCGGTCGAGGCGGCGCAACGGGCGCAGCTCCGCGGTGCCGATGGGCAGCGTCGTCACGCCCCGCGGCGACGGGACGGGGACAGAGCCGGACGCCATGACGTACTCCCATTCCCGGCGCCGGGTGGTCAGACCGGCCTGCCGCCAGCGGGCGGTCAGGTGGAGGTCGGCCTCGTCCACGACCGTGTACAGCGGCCGGGGCAGCGCGGCCAGCATGACCGCGACGAGCCGCTCGAAGACCGAGTCGTGCCAGGCGTCGACGCTGAGGAAGAGGCGGCCGTCGGGCCGGGGCGACGTGTCGCCTCGGCCGACTACGAGGTCGTCGTCGAGGGCATGCCACTGCCGCTCGGCGACTCGCGTGATGACGAGTGTGTTCATCAGTGTCACCTTTCGGGAGATCCCATGGGGACGCTCCCGGGCGGCACCTAGCGCAGACGCCCGACCGTGACGGGGGTGGGGAGCACCCACTTCGCTACAACGTTCACGGTGCTCACCTCCTCGGGCCGGACCACGGTCGGGGAGCACGGTACCGCCACCGACGGCACCCGTCCACCGATTAACCGCGCGCCTCGGCCGGCGCTCCTGCGGCCCCTGACCCGGGACCGGGCCGTCGGCGCGCTACGTCGACGCCCGAGGTGGTCATGGCGTGGTACCGCGGTGCGGCGGGACACCGGCGGGTCGAGGCTGTGGCGGGCCGGCTGCAGCCGGCGGTTGAATCGCGACAGGCCGAGCGTGACGGCTTGCCAGCTGCCCGCCTGCTCGGCGGCATGACCGTACGTCGCGTCAGTCAGCCAGGCTGAATGTTGGGGATGGGCGTACCGAGTTCCCAGAACCTGTTGATCGCTTCCCAGTACTTCGCCGACAGCGGGCGGAGCCAAGGGCGGAACGCCTCGGGCTCAACGCCCCGCGAGGTGACGGTATGCATCTGCATGCCTTCGAGATAGCCGATCACGCCCAGCTCAGAGACGTACGCGTCGCCATGCAGGATCAGATGCTCGATGTAGTCGAAGGCGGCATCGAACTCGCTCGTGTCGCCGGCTGCGAGGCGGTCGGCGAGGTGGCCAACGACCCATGCCGCGTCCAGGTAGCCAAGACGACCACCGGGTGAACCCGGGTCGGCGTTGGCGTCAGCAACCTCGCCCCACTCCTCCGACAGTGACGCAAGCGCAGCGAGCAAGAGCGCAGGAACCTGCTCGGCGGTGACGTGTGCTCCGGTAGACCCCACGCACGCCAGCCTAATTGAGGCGTCCTTCGCCCTTCGGCACTGCGTCAACTATCGGCGCACACGTTGCCCTTGCAGCCGCGGTGGCGCGTGCATCTCGGCGCCACCGAGCCGACCGGCGAGGCCAAGGTGACGGCTGTCCCGTGCACTCCGCGGTAGGTGCGGTCGCTCTGGCGAGGCAAGCCGACGAGGTGCCATGATCGACTCATGTCGCTGTGGGAGGCCCTCTGGCGCTTCGGAGCGCCGGTCGTCTTCGTTGTCGGCGCCGCAGCCGCTGTTCTCGTCGCTCTCCGCGACCCGCCCAACAGATTCTCCCGGCCACGCGGCCGACAGTGGGCGTGGGTGGGGCTATGGCTGATGACGGCCGGCGATTCGGCGTTCGGCACTGACAGATCCTGGTTCGAACGTGCCTGGAAGGGCACCACCGCGCTGCTCTTCGCCGTAGCCGTCACCGCCGCTGCATGGCGCCACTACCGGTGGCGGAAGCACGTTCGGCTTACGGACGATTCACCTTCGCTCGACACCCGGCCGGACTCGTAGTTTCCCTGCTCTGCTTGGCGGCAGCCGCTGTGGCATCTTGACCTCAAGTCTGGGTGAGGTTGCATGGTGATCGTCGATCGAGGGAACGGAGTCTCGAATGATCGAACCAACGGCGGCGATCCGCATCGCCCGCCCCAGCACCGACCTGGCGGCCACCGAACGCTTCTACGCACAAGGGCTCGGATTGCAGGTGCTCTTCCGCGCGGAGGCCGAGTCGCCCGACGAGCATGACCTGGTCATCCTCGGCTGGCCACAGGCGTCGTGGCATCTCGAACTCGTCGGAGGACCGAACCTCAAGGCCTCACCATCACCGACGGCCGAAGACCTACTCGTGCTGTACCTGTCCGCACCGGTCGACGATTCCCTCGTCGCCAGGCTCGAGCGGGCCGGCGGTCGACGGGTCACCCAGGGCGCGTACTGGGACCGATGGGGTGTCACGGTGGAGGATCCCGACGGATATCGCCTGGTGTTGTCCAGCCGAGCCTGGTCCAACAGCACGTAGCCGACCGCGCCCGCTTCTGGGCCAGTAGCGGAGACGTGTGGGGCGGGGCCTACCCGGTAACGCGGGGGCCACCGTTGGTTCAGCGGGACCGGCTCCGGAGCGAGGTGCTCGCCGGCCAGTGCCCGCTCGGCGATCTCCTCGAAGCTGTACCCCCGGCGATGTCGCCCAGCTCGGCCGCTCGGGCTTGGATGGTTCGGAGCGCCCGGCGGGAGCCGAGGCTGCTCGTTGTTCTCAAGCATGGTGCAGCTCCCGGCGGGTAGGGCTCGCTGGGCAGGCCGAGGGTGTGCGGCGGCGGGGTCGCGCCGAGAGCAATGAGCCCAGGATGGCTACGACTGCGTCCGTGCCGAGGCCGCCAGCCGGTCGGCGAGCGCGATGACACGGTCGCGGAGCTCGTCCGGGCGTTCGATGACGAACGGCAGGTCCAGCGCCGCGAGCACGGCGGGCAGCCAGTCGAGACTTTCGGCCCGGATCTCCACGGACTGCCAGCCTTCGTTCTCGTCCCCTCGCACCTCGGCGACGCTGGCCGGTAGCCGTGTGCGGATCTGCTCGAGGGTTCCTTGTATCCGCAGCGTCACCGCGTGCCGGTACGGCGCCTGTGCCATCGAGGTGAGAAGGCGCCTTGCCGGATCGTTTCCGGCGGGCGGCGGCTCGAACGAGCCAGGAAGTGTTCTCGCGTCCGCGATGCGGTCGAGCCGGAAGGTCCGCTCCTCGCCGCCCTCCGGATCGGCCCCGGTGACGTACCACCGGCCGGCATGGTTGACCAGCCCGAACGGATACAGCACGCGAGCGCTCCGCCGGCCGTCACTCGAGGTGTATTGGAGCGAGATCGGCCGGTGATGGCGGACCGCGTCGGCGACGGTGAGCAATACACCTGTCTGCGGCGCAGGGAATTCGCCGGGTTCGGCGGTGAAAGCGAGGGATTCAAGTACGGTGTCCAGCCGATCCGCGATCCTCGGCGGCAGGACGCGACGAATCTTCGCGGCGGCCGTCTCGCCCGCCGTACCCGTTGCCGTCGCCAACCCGGCGCGTCGGCCGGCAACCAGGCCGAGCAGGACGGCCAGGGCTTCGTCGTCACTGAGCATCAGCGGCGGCAGACGATATCCGGCGGCGAGCCGATATCCGCCGTAGCGACCCCGCACCGATTCGACCGGCACCTCGAGGTCGACCAGATGACCCACGTAGCGCCGCACCGTACGCGGTTCGACGCCCAGGCGCCCGGCAAGTTCGGCCATCGTCCGGACGCCGCCGGACTGCAGGAGCTCCAGCAGCGTGAGGACCTGAGCTGTCGGTCGGGCCACGGCCCGAACTCTATTCGAATACTGGACCAGTTCTGTCCAGTATTCGGTCCAACATGGGTCTCGTCTCCAACACGACCGTACCGAGCAGGGAGAAGACATGGACTTCGTCTCGATCCGCATCATCACCGGCGACATCAACCGCCTGGTCGACTTCTACGAGAACATCACGGGCGTGCGGGCGGCCTGGGGCAACGAGGACTTCGCCGAGTTACGCACCACCCACGGCACGCTGGCGATCGGCAGCACCCGCACGGTCCCGCTGTTCGCACCCGGCTCGGCCCGCCCGGCCGACAACCACACCGTGATCATCGAGTTCCTCGTGGACGACGTGGACACGCTCTACGAGAAGCTGAGGAATGCGGTAGAGGACTTCGTGAACGAACCCACGACCATGCCCTGGGGTAACCGCGCCCTGCTCTTCCGCGACCCCGACGGCAACCTGGTCAACTTCTTCACCCCGGTGACCCCCGAGGCGATCGAGAAGTTCAGCCGCTGACCGGATCGGCGTAGCGTCGGTGCCGGCTCTCACCGACCGGCCGGGCGGAGGACACCGACTTCCGCGGCAACGTGACCGCGGTGCGGGTGCCGGTCTCCTTCTCCGGTCAGGGCAGACCCCTCCGTTCGCCGACGTGTGCGGATCCGGACGACTCGTACGAGCGAAGCAGCGGCGGCTACCGCGCATGCGGTAGATCTTCGGCGCGTACCCGCATCCGCAGTAGCGGGATCCCGCGCGTGCGGCAGCGTCGAGTGCCCACGCCGGGACGATGACCGGCGCGGACACACCGGACAGGATTGAGAACGGCAGCCGCCACGTGAGATGAGGAGAGACGACATGCCCGTTGACTACCTGTTCGCCGCGTCCACCGTCAGCGCGGGCACCCTGACGGTCGACCGAATCGTCGCCACCGCCGCCACGGTGGTGGCACTTGCCGCAGCGATCACCGGTGTACTGGCCTTGACCCGCTCCACCGGTCGCGGCGGAATACGCGCAACGACCGTCGCTCTGGTAGGCGGAGCGACCGGCATGGTCGTGGGTGGCCTGGTGGTCTCCACCGCCGACGGCGGCCCCGGTACCGGCAACGGCATCGTCGGCGGCTTCGCAGCGCTGGCGTTCGGGCTGATCGCCATCGTGCTCGGTGGACTGGCGCTCGTCCGCACCCGCCGAGCCTGAACGGCACACCGCCGCCTGTGGTGGGGCGTCGCAGCGACGTCACATTCCGCGGGGCGGGTTCGTCCGTACCGCAGACCACCACCATGGAGCGTTCATGTTCGCCGCTTACGTCACGATCACCATTCTCGCCTCGGTCTTCAACGGCATCGCCGCCGTCACTTACCTGATCGGCCACGACTATCCCAAGGCTCAGGCGGATATGAAGCGCGTGCCACGATCCTGGGTTCCGCTGCTGGGCGTGTTGCTGGCGGCAGGCTCGTTGGGTTTGCTGGCCGGGTTCGCCGTTCCCCTGCTGGGGACACTTGCTGCCGCCGGCCTCGTGTTGTACTTCCTCGGTGCGCTCGTCGCTCACCTGCGAGTCGGTTCCCGCCGGCTCGCGGGATGGGCCGTGTTCTTCTTCACCGCGGTGACCGTGCTGGCCGTGAACCTGAGCTACCACCGGTGATCCGTGCATCCGATCCCTGATGCGGTCTCACCCGCTTCTTGCGCCTCGACAAAGGCGGGTTGCCTCAGAGCCCGCGCAGGGTCGTCACTGCGCGCAAGCGGGCCTTGAGGGCGGGGTCGGCCAGGCCGAGTCGGATGCCGTAGACGGCCGACCAGGCCGCGCGGTGGTCGTCGGCCGAGGGCTCGGCGCCCGACCAAGCGGCCCGGTCGATCACCTCACCCAGCCGGCGCAGGTCGGTCGCCACCCGTGGGACTATCTCGGCGAGGTCACGCAGGGTCATCGCCCGGGTCACCGTCACGCCGTGGGCGCGCAAGCGGTCCCGGACCTCGCGCTCGGCATTGGTGACCGCCCCGCGCCGTCGTCGCCGGGCCCGCACGGCCCAGATCGCCGGCACCGCCACCGGCCACAGCAGAATTGCGGCGGGCAGGGCGAGCAACAGCGTCCAGGGCCGCCGGCGGGACGGCGGGCCCGCCGCGGACCGTGGCGGCGGG
>NZ_JBEZXZ010000058.1:0-43891 GCF_040638275.1 Actinoplanes sp. NPDC026623
GCGGACCGGGCCACCGCGGCGGCCGGCGCGGCCCGGGACGTGGCGGCCTGCCGGGCGGCCGAGCGCGCCGCCGAGTACGTCGACGAGGCCGTCGCGGCACAGGCCCGGGCAGAACGGGCGCTTGCCCGACTCGCCGCGGTGCGGTCACTCACCGTCGTGGTCGGTGGCTGGCTCCCGCTGGTGGCGGTGCTGGCCGGCAGCGGGCGGCTCACCGGCCACGGCATCAGCACCGGCGCGCTGATCGGCGTACTCACCTACCTCGCGCAAGTACTCGTGCCGGCCCTGGACCTGTTCGTCACCACAGTCGGCAACGCGGGCCTGCGGTTTGTCGTGACGCTGGACCGCCTGCTGCGCCGGGCTGCGCCGGAGCCCGCCGGCGAACGGCCGATCGCCGCCTCGCCGCGTCACCCGGCCCGCCTGGAGCTGTGCGGGGTCACGTTCCGATACGGCGCCGCCGCGCGTCCGGTCCTGGACGACGTCGACCTCGCGGTGGGACCCGGCGAGCACCTTGCCGTGGTGGGGCCCAGCGGCGTCGGCAAGTCCACACTGGCCGGTCTGCTGTGCGGCACGCTGCGCCCGCAGCGGGGTACGGTCCGCTACGACGGAATCCCGGTCGAGGACCTCGACCCGGTCACCCGGGCCCGGTGCCGGGTGCTGATCCCGCAGGAGGCGTACCTCTTCCCGGGCAGCATCGCGGACAACCTGCGTTACCTGAACCCCTCGGCCGGCGACCGGGCACTGCTTGCCGTGGCCGCACGGCTCGGAGCTGCCCCGCTGCTGGACCGGTTGGGGGGCCTGCCGGCGCACCTGTGTCCCGGCGACCTGTCCGCCGGCGAGCGGCAGCTGCTGACGCTGGTCCGCGCCTACCTGGCCCCCGCGCCGGTGGCGGTGCTGGACGAGGCCACCTGCCACCTCGATCCCGCCACCGAGGAACGCGTGGAGCGTGCCTTCGCGGAACGCGGCCCGCTCGTGGTGATCGCGCACCGGATCAGCTCGGCGGTACGCGCCTCCCGGGTGCTGCTGTTCGACCCGGACGGTCCGCTGCTCGGCGACCACCGGAGCCTGCAGGCGGCCAGCCCGCGGTACCGGGAGATGGCGGGATACTGGGCGTCGGGCTCACAGCCACCGGGCGCGGCGGGCCCGGTCGACGGCGTCGGCGAGGCTCCGCGCGCTGATCTTGGTGGTGATCCGGCTCAGGTTGTTGCGGACGGTGCCCGGTGAGAGCGCCAGCTTCCGGGCGATCTCGGCCGTCGGGACACCCTGGGCAACCAGCGCCAGCACCTCTCGTTCGCGGTCGCTCAGCGGATTCTCCGGCTGCACCAGCACGGAGACGACCAACTCCGGGTCGATCACCGCGCTGCCGTGCGCGAGACTGCGTATCGCGGACAGCAGGTGGCCCAGCGAGGCGCGCCTCGTTACGAGACCCACTCGTCGCAGGTCCTCGGGCGTGACCCGGGCCAGCACGTCATGCCGATCCGCCTCGATCAGGACCAACACCCGGCTCTCCGGTACGGCGATGCAGATGGCCGCGGCGGCGACCAGGGGATCGTCGTCCCCTTCGGAGTCGAGCACGGTCAGATCGGGCGGTACGGGCAGCGCCGTGGCGTCGCGCCACGCGGCCACCTCAGCGACGACCTCCAGATCGGCTTCGGCGCGCAGCGCGGCGGCCAGCGCACCGCGGTAGAGCGGGGCCTCCCGCACGATCGCGACGCGGATGGCAGAGGACCCGGCTTTCGACACGCCGACACCATGTCACGATGACAACACGGTGCGCGACCACCTATCGGACGGATAAAGGTCAGGAGACCTGTTTGTTCGGATATCTGCCCGCCGTGGTTTGCGGCCGATGTTTCACCGGACACTCCGAGGAACATGCGTGTGCCTCGGTAATGTGTCGATCTTCTATTCGCGCCCGCCGACGGCTTTGATCGGCGCCGATCGCATTGCGAGTCGGGTAGCTGTGGTGATCGCACCCCGGGAAAGTGCGACGGTGAGCGTCACGATCGCGATCAGGCCGATGATGGAGATGCCTGGGGTGGCCGACCTCGTCTCGCCGAGGCTGAAGCCGACAAGCGGCGGGATCGTCGCCAGCAGACCGAACAGCAGCGCGGAGAACACCACGATCCGGGACTCGCCGTTCATCATCGAGTGGACCTGGTCGCGACGGGCACCGATGAGTTGCAGCATCGCGAACTCGCGTCCGCGCGCCGCCGTCGCCATCACCAGGGTGTTTACGACGGCGATCGCGATGTAGCCCAGCAGAACGGTCTGAAACAGCACGTTGAGGACCCAGTCGCCCTCACCGCCGGCTCCCGGCGCGGCCAGGAACGCCTCCCGGTCGCCGACCTGGACCGTCGGGTAGGACTTGACGGCCGCGCGCAGCGCACCGGTAAGCGCCTTCGCGTCGGTCCCGCTCGCGGATCTGATCAGCACCGCGGTGTCGACCAGCGAGGTGGTGTGAGCGACGATGAGGTCGTTGGGCAGGGTGACGTCTCCGCACCGTCGACCTCGACAGCCCCGCAGGCGGCCCGACGACCGTCACCGTGGAGCTCCCGTGCGGGTGGTGATCGCCGAGGACAATGTCCTGCTGTCCACCGGACTGGAGCTGATGCTGGGCCGGGCAGGCTTTCAGGTCGTGGCCGTCGCCGACGACGCGGCGGGTTTCCTCACCGCCGTACGTGAACACCGCCCGGATGTCACCATCGTCGATGTCCGCCTGCCGCCCTCGTTCCGCGACGAAGGAATCCGGGCCGCCCTGCGGGCCCGCCAAGAACACCCCGGCCTGCCGGTCCTGGTGCTTTCGCAATACGTCGAGCAGCAGTATGCCGCCGAACTGCTCGCCACCACCGGCGGCGGGGTCGGCTACCTTCTGAAGGATCGGGTCAGCCGGGTAGACGGATTCGTCGACGCGCTGCGCAGGGTCGCCGCCGGTGGCACCGCGATGGACCCGGAGGTCATCGCGCAACTCGTCCAACGCGTCGGCGACCCGATCGACGCCCTTACCCCGCGCGAACGCGAGGTCCTGGCACTGATGGCGCAGGGACACGACAACAACGCCATCGCGCAGCAACTCGTCATCACCGACAACGCCGTCCACAAGCACATCGGCAACATCTTCGCCAAACTGGGCCTGGCCGTCATCGACAGCGGCCACCGCCGAGTCCTCGCCGTCCTCGCCTACCTCAACGCCGCAAGTCAGCTGAACGAATGACTGATATGGCCGTGCCAGCCTGCTTGATCAGGTACACGTTGCCCCCGGTCAAGGATCTCGTGGATGCGATAACCGGCCCTTCGTGGCCGGCTAGCCGGGAATTTCGGCCGGGATCGGCCTGGCAACGGCGGTGGGTCTGCCAGCCCTGCGAAGGCGCCGTACGGGCCGACCGGGCCCGCGCCGAGGAAGCCGCCGGCCCGCACTTCGGTGACCTGCGCGGGGCTTGCCGTTGATGATGGCCTCCAGTAGTCCGCGGGACGTTTGCAGGTCCTCGATCGCGGCACTGATTCGCCGATGCTCGCCGGCGAGGTCGGCGCGCAGCTGTGGGCAGGTTGGCGCCAGGAAACCGCCATCGCTGGAGACGCATGGCAACACGCCCGCGATGACACTGGTGGATAGCCCCGCGGTCAGCAGCGACCGGATGCGGCGCACCGTCTCCACGTCGGAGCCGGCGTAGCTCCGGTAGCCGCTGGGCAGGCGGCTCGGCTGCAGCAGGCCCTGCTCCTCGTAGTACCGCAACAGCCGCTCGGTGACCCCGGTACGCCGGGACAGCTCGCCGATGCGCATGTGGCCTCCGTCGCAGAAGGTTGACCTTCACATCGATGTGAGACTTTACCGTACCTCTCATGCGAGCCGTACAGATTGACCGCCATGGCGATATCGACGTGCTTACGCTGCGCGAGGTGCCGGTCCCTGTCCCGGCCGCCGGCGAGCTGCGCGTGCGCGTCGGCGCCTGTCACCGCGTCGACGACGTGCACCGGGCGCACCGGGTGTTCGAGGCCGGCGGCCTGGTCGGCAAGGTCATCCTGACGTTCTAAGGAGGCACCACCCCATGTCGGAGTCGGAAGAGGACGTGCGGGAACTGCTGGCCGGCGCTCGGCATGCCGTGGTCGGCGTCAACCGCGCCAGCGGGCCGCCGCAGCTGTCCGTCGTGTGGTTCATCTGGGACGGCCAGAGCTTCCGGTTCAGCACCACCCGCTCGCGGGCGAAGTACCTGAACCTCAGGCGCGACCCGGCCATCTCGCTGCTCATCGATGACTTCGAGAAGAAGTTCTACGTCGTTGCGTACGGCCGGGCACGGCTCATCGAAGACAACCACGACGCGCTGGCCCAGCCGTTGATCGAGAAATACATGCCGGAACGGTCGGCCGATCCGCAGTGGACGCCGGACCGGGTGATCGTCGAACTACGGCCTGACCGCCTCCTGACCGGGCGGTAGCTGCCCGCCGAGCGATGCCTGAACCCAATCCCAGGAAGACAAGCATTTCCGCTCCCTGCCCTGTAACGATGCCCGGGACTACGCAGGCCAAGTGAGAGCCGGTGAGCCGGTCCTGCACCTGCGCGACCTGCGCCGGGTGGCTCCGAAGCGGCGGCGATGTCGGTGATGGCGCGAGCTTGGCGTACCTGGCGGGCTGAGGTCACCGCCTGCACCGTACCGGCCGTCAGTCATTGACACGGCTTGTCCCCACGCTCGATACTCAATCCGCTAATGAACTAGTGGATTGGATGTGATGGTCACCTTTCGGATCGACCGCCGCTCTGGTACGGCCGTCTATGCCCAACTTGTGCACCAGGTCCGTCAGGCGATCCGGATGGGTCGTCTCGCACCGGGGGACCGTCTGCCCACCGCTCGTGAAGTCGCCGAACGCACGCATATCAACCCCAACACGGTGCTGCGCGCCTACCGCGACCTCGAGGTCGCCGGACTCGTCGAACCCCGCCAGGGATCCGGCACCTTCGTCCGTGAGGACCTTCCCCCGCAACCGGTCGACGACCCCGCGCTCCGCCAGGCCCTTACCGCCTGGCTCGGCAAGGCCCTGGAGGCCGGCCTGAACCGGTCCGACATCCACACCCTCGTCGATGTCATCGCCGAGGAACTTGCCGACTCCGCCCCCGCCACCGACCACGAGGAACCAACCGCCCATGTCAGATGACATTCCGGCCGCCGTCACCGTCGAAGGCGTCAGCCGTCGGTTCGGCACCACCGACGCCCTGCGCGACTGCACTTTGACGATCCCGGCTGGTGCGGTCGTCGCCGTGTTGGGCCGCAACGGCGCCGGGAAATCCACCCTGCTGCGCGCGATCGTCGGACTGCTGCGTCCCGACCGAGGACGGCTGACCGTCCTCGGTCAACCACTGAATCCCAGTATCCTGCCGCGCATCGGATACGTCGCCCAGCAGGCACCGCTCTACCGGAACCTGACCGTGCAGCAAACGCTGCGCCTGGGAGCGCGCCTCAACCCGCGCTGGGCCACGGACTACGCCGAGCATCTGGTGCACACCGCGACACTGCCCACCACCGCCCGGGTCGGTTCCCTCTCGGCCGGGCAACGCACCCGGTTGGCCCTCGCCATGGCCCTTGGCAAACGACCGGACCTGCTGATCCTCGATGAGCCCCTGGCGGCCCTCGACCCGATCGCCCGGACCGAGGTCATCGGAACGTTGATGGCCGAGGTCGCCGACCGGGGCGTCACCATCGTGCTGTCCGCCCACGTCGTGGCCGACATCCAGCACATCTGTGACCGCGTCGTGGTGCTCGCGGCCGGCGGGATCCGACTGGACGCCGAAACGGACGCGGCCGTGGCCGAGCACCGGATCGCGGTCGGCGCCGTCAGGGACCTGGCCGCCCTCGACGGCCTGCCCGTCGTGGAGCTCCGGCGCGACGGCAACGATTTCACCGCCCTGGTCCACGGCACGCGGACACGGGATGCCGGCTCCGTCGCCTGGCACAGCCCGACCCTGGAAGAAGTCCTGCTCGGTTACCTGCGCACCGCGAAGCCGCAGCCCGTAGAGGAGGTCCGCGTCGCATGAGCTGGCTCGCGCTTCGCCTGCTTCGCCCGTACCTGATCACCGCCGCGGCGCTGACCGCGGCGGCCACCGCCTACCTCTGGTACGCCACCAGCACCGTTCAAGACCAGCTCGACGGCGCCGGCACACCGAACTGTCTCGACCCGAACGTCTGCTACCCGCACGGGGCGGCGATGGACGCGGTCCTCGGCATCGAACTGATCGCCGCGTTCCTTCCGGCCACGTTGGGTCTCATCCTCGGCGTGGCCCTGTTCGCCCCCGAACGTGAGGACGACACGATCGCGTACATCCTCACGCAGTCCGTT
Source organism: Actinoplanes sp. NPDC026623 (assembly GCF_040638275.1). Lineage (NCBI taxonomy): Bacteria > Bacillati > Actinomycetota > Actinomycetes > Micromonosporales > Micromonosporaceae > Actinoplanes > Actinoplanes sp. NPDC026623. Next base: position 6,325 of record NZ_JBEZXZ010000058.1, read on the forward strand.
GCCCGCCGCCGATGGGTGCTCACCAAACTCTGCTACGCCGTCGGTGCCGGGCTGACCCTTTCGCTCATCGTCGCCGTCCCGTTCCGCGTCGTGGGCACCCGTTACACCGTGCTCGCCAACGACACGTACGAGATGCTGCAACTGCTGCATTTCAACAGCATCAGCTTCATGGCCGGACAAACCGCGGCGCTGACCGCCCTCGGTGGCGTGCTGGGCCTGGCCCACGGCCGGACCCTGCGGACGCTGGCCCTGACGGTGGTGACCGGTCCGATCGTCGTCTACCTTGGCGGCGGCCTCGGCGTCCTGCTCGGTGCCCCCCTCGTCAGTCTGGCCGGCGGCTTCGACACGACGACCGCCCCGGCAACGGACTTTTCCGCCGACATCTCGATGTTCGACACGATCGGCTACCTGATGGCGGCCGGATTAGGCCTCGCGGTCCTCGCCATGGGCTACCTCGCCACGAGGATTCGAACGGCGTAGCAATGAAGCCATCCGGGACTCGAGGGCGCGGATCTGCCGAGGAGGGGATGTCCGATCTTGGTGGGGGTCGTCTCACCGGCGACGGTGTGCGGTTGCATGTGATGCGCAATGGCGGCGTGGGTGCCGGGTGACGTCGCCTATCGTGGGAAGGATGGACGTCCGCAAGCTGGTATTCGATGCCGGGGACCGTGTCACTGGCTCGGTCGACCCGGAGTGGACGACACCGCCTTGTCCACCGCCGACCGGTGTCTGGCCGCGCACCGGGCGGGACGAGAACCTCGACTTCGACCGCCTTGCCTTGGAGGACAGCGGAGCTGCGGTCACCGCCGTGACCTTTCGTCCGAGCCCGTACCAGGCTGTTCTCGTCGTGGCCGCCGCCGACATCGATGCTGTCGAGAAGATGCTCCGGCCGCAGTTGCCCGATCAGTTCTGCGTCGTGGCCAGCAGGTGGACCCGGGGCCAACTCGACGACGTACGAGCCCATCTGATGCAGCATTGGCAGGACTGGACCTTGGAGTCCGTCGGCGAGGCCATCGACGAACACGGGCAGGCCCGCGTCGAGGTGGAGCTTCTGCGAGTCACCGGCGATCTCGCGCAGTGGGCGGCGACGCTCCCTGACGACTTACTGCGACTGGTGCCTTTCCTGGTTCCGCTCACATCTGGATGACGTTCCCGCCCTACGGCCTCCACCCGCCGCCGTCCAGGACGCTGGTCGCCGCTAGCTGTGAGCTGACGATGTACTCACATCCGTAGCCGCAGCGCGGGCGTGCCGGGCTATTCGGCGCCACTCGCGCTCCCGGTCCCCGCGAATGTTCGTCAGAGCGAGCGCCACTTGTTGACCATCGGAGTAAGCGGCCGAGATTTAACACAGGGCCGCCTTGTCACCCTGCGTAGACATCGATTGCGATGTTGGACCCAAGTCGACGCGGGCTTGTAGCCGATGAGAGGGGTCGACCCCGGCCGCAAGGCCCGCTTGCGCGCACTGACGACCCTGCGCGGGCTCTGAGGCCCTGGGTACCCGCTCGGGCGGGTACCCAGGGCCGTTGCGTGGGCGGATGGCAAGTAGCGGGTGGTGCCAGGCCCACCGGGCCGAGCTGGTATTCCTACCGACTTGCGGCTCATGGCTGAGCTGGATCGAGGCCGAGTTCGTCGCCCTGCGCTACTTCACCCTCAACGGCACCCACTCCGAGCAGACACCGCCATCGGCCGCAGGACGAGGCACTAGTGGACGTACAGGTCGTACGTGGTGCGGTTGTTGCTGTACGCGCAGCGCCAGAACTCCCACCGGTGCTCGTTGGACAGCTGCCGCCCCGTGTTGTTGCACTCGTTACGGTTGGTCACCCCGGTCTTGTGCAGGTACAGCAGCTCATCGTCAGAATGGTTGTAGTACATCGTGTTGTCCACCGCGAACTCGCCGAGCTCGTTGCCCGGGTTCAGCGAGCTGTCGGCGTCGAAGTGCCAGTGCACGCCGAGCCAGAGCCGGCTGTGCGCGTCCTCATCGGCGGCGGCGGAGAAACTGGTGAACGTGCGCTGCACGCCGGCGGCGTTCGGGTCGTCGGTCGTGCCGGTGTAGGTGATGTCGTCGCGGCCGAACCAATGCGCCATGACATGCGCCCAGGTGTACGCGAATGTGGCGTGCCCCGAGACGAAGGCCGGGAACGGCGGGGAGAAATGGTTGCCCTGCCGGTCGACCGACAGCGGCTGCCACGACGGATCCGCCTCGGTGTCCGCGTTGCCGTCGCCGGCCGCCTGGTGGATGGCCATGTCCGGCCGCCACAGGTCGACGGAGCCGAGGAACTTGCGGTCCCAGGCCAGGATCGCGGCGTCCGCGAGCCCGACCGCCACCTGGGCGAACAACTTCACCTTGGAGGTCACCGGCACGCCCTGGGCGTTCGCGACGATCTCGGTGTGCTGCAGCAGCTGGCCCGGCGGCTTGTACGTCCCGTTGACGTCGTTGGCCCAGAAGAAGGCGGCCTGCCTCTGGTCGGCCGTCCGCACGGTCGAGTTGACGGAACCGTACGTCTTCACCTCGTTGAACTGCTCGGCGTACTCCGGGCTGGCCAGCAGCTCCGCGTAGCTGGTGGCGCCGCCGGGAAGCGGCGGGCGGAACTGTGCCCCGCTGGTCATCACGAACGGGGTGACATTGCCCCAGTTCGGGTTGACGACCGGGCCGTTGGGCGAGGCGGGCCGCCACGCTCCTGGCACATCGTCCGGCGTGTACGCCGCCACCGGGTCGCTGGAGTGGTCGCTCGCGCGGCGCTGGAGCACGGCCGCCGCGGTCTGCTGGCCGACCGACCTGCCGGCGGTCTTCGCGGCTGAGTCCGCGATGTCGGACTGTGCGGTGGCGAGTTCGTCGTCGAAATTGAAGCCGAGGCCGCCGAAGACGCCGGTGAGAGCGTCGTGCGCGGCGTAGTCGACGGCGGAGTTGAAGTCGCCGCCGCCGCCGACCTGCAGCGCGTACGGCTGGCCGAGGCAGTCTGCCGCCCGCTGCGCGCAGAGTACCGAGTTGGCCGCGTCGTACATCGAGACGTACATGATGGCCGCGGAGCGTGCGAGCGGGCCGGGACCGATGTCGGACGTCTCGCGGAACGTCTGGGTCAGTACCTCATTCCAGTAGTTGACGTGATCGGCGGGGCCGGCGGCGAGCGCCGGGGCCGGGGTGACCGCTTGGAGGGCACCGGTGGAAAGCGCCCCCACAAGGGCAAGCGCGCCTAACCTTCGTGCAGACAGCAACTTACAACCTCCCCCGTGATGAATACGTCACATTCCGTGACGCACGCTGTCACTCTACAAAGGAGGTTGAATTGCCGTTTGCCCATGAGAGTGCCGAGATTCGTGACCGAACAGGTGTTGACAGGCGCTGGTGCTCCGGGACGCGCCCATCGACGTCAAGGACTCGCCGGAAGGCCGGAGCGGCACGGTCCGCCTCGCCCCGAAGTACAGCCTGCTGCACTGTGCCCGCCCCGGCTGTGCCCTAAGGTCACGGGGATGTCCCGGCGTTATCTGCCTGCTCGCGTCCGCGTCTCGATCGATGCCCTGGAGCATCTCCTCGGCGGTCTGGGCACCGCGCTGCTCGCGCTGGGGGCGCTGTTGTGGCTGATCATTGTGGCGCTGCTGTCCCTGACCGGCGTCGGGCTGTTGCTGGTGCCCGGCACGCTGCAGGCAAACCGGTCCGTCGCGAACCGGGAGCGGGCCCGATTGTCGCGTTGGCGTCCGGAGATCATCGACCCGGAGCCGCTGCCGGACCGCGTGCTGCCCGCGCTGCGGGACAGCACGGTCCGGCGCGAGGCCGGGTGGGTGGCCACTCACGCGACGTTCGGTTTCATCATGGGAACCGTCGGTCTTTCCCTTCCCCTGTACGCGGTGCAGTACCTCACGTTCCCGGTGTGGTGGCGGTGGCTGGACGCCGAGCAGGGCGGTCCCGGGTTCATCAGCTTCCCGGTGCGCACCGAGCTCGGCGCCCTCGTGGTCGGGCTGACCGGCGTCGGCATGGCGGCCCTGGTCATCGGTCTCAGCCCACTGCTGGCCCGCCTCCAGGCCGCGCCCGGGTGGGGTCTGCTCGCCGCTGATCCCGACGCCGACCTGTCGCTGCGGGTGGCCCAGCTGACCGCCACCCGCGCCGCCGCCCTCGATGCGCACGCCGCCGAGTTGCGGCGAATCGAGCGTTCGCTGCACGACGGCACCCAGAACCGGCTCGTTGCCGTGAACGTGCTGCTCGGCGCCGCCAGGCGGGCGCTGACGAGAAATCCGGACACCGCCGGGGAGATCCTCGAGCGTGCGCAGGACGCCGCCGAACAGGCCCTGGCCGAATTGCGTACCGTCGTCCGCGGCATCCTCCCCCCGGTGCTGGCCGACCGCGGTCTCGCCGGCGCGCTCACCGGCCTGGCCGGCAGTTGCGCCGTGCCCTGCACAGTGGACGTGGACATGCCGGGACGCTGCGCAGTATCGGTGGAGGCGACCGCGTACTTTGTCGTAGCCGAGGCCCTCACCAACGTCGTGAAACACAGCGGGGCCGCTGCCGTCGCCGTCACGGTCCGCCGCGAGGGTGACCGGCTGCTGCTGCGGGTGGACGACGACGGACGAGGCGGTGCCGACGAGAGCCGCGGTTCGGGGCTCGGCGGCATCCGGCGGCGGATCGAGGCGTGCGACGGGTGCCTGACCCTGATCAGCCCACCCGGTGGGCCGACATCGATGCAGGTGGAGCTGCCATGCGGATCGTGATCGCCGAGGACGACGCCCTGCTGCGTGAAGGGCTCGCGCTGTTGCTGCGTGCGGAGGGCCTCGACGTGGCCGCCACGGCCGGCGGCCCGGAGCCCTTCCTGGAGGCGGTCGACTTCCATAGGCCGGACGTCGCCATCGTCGACGTCCGGATGCCCCCGACCCACACCGACGAGGGAATCGTGGCCGCGGTCGAGGCCCGCCGGCGCCACCCCGATCTGGCGGTGCTGGTGCTCTCGGCGTATGTGGAGCAGGCCTTCGCCACCGATCTGCTGGCCGGTGGCGCCGCCAAGCTGGGCTATCTCCTGAAGGAGCGGGTGGGCCGGGTCGATGAGTTCCTCGGCGCCCTGCATCGGGTCGCCGACGGCGGCACGGCCATCGATCCGGAGGTCGTCGGGCAGTTGTTGACCCGGACCCGGCCGGACGGCGGGCTGGACCGGCTCAGCGCCCGCGAGCGGGATGTGTTGGCCCTGATGGCCGAGGGCCACGGGAACACCGCCATCGCCGAGCGGCTGTTCGTCACCGAGGGTGCTGTGCACAAGCACATCCGCAGCATCTTCGCGAAGCTCGACCTGGCACCCACCGACCGTGCGGACCGCCGGGTCACCGCCGTGCTGCGCTATCTGGAGGACATTCAGCGCCGGGCCGGGTAGTGCCCCGCACATAGCTTTTGACCGGTAACCGAAGCGGCCGCCTCGTCGGCGGCCGCTTCGCGGTTGCTTCTCAGCGGTGGGACTTGAGCCAGCCTTGGACCTCGGTGATGACCTGTTTGTCAGGCTCGCCGAACTCCGGGCGGAACTTCGGGGTGACGTTCATGGTGTGCGCCATGCCCGGGTAGATGACGATCTTGTGGTCCTTGTGGCCGGAGACGGCGGCGTCGGCGACGATCGCGGCGCGAGCCGGAGTCTGGAGGTCGTTCTCACCGTTGAGCAACAGCGTCGGGCCGGAGAACTTGGGCAGCGACTGCGACACGGTGGGGAAGCGGGCGATGTCCTTCATATAGTTGATCGTGCCCTGGTCCAGGCCCGGCAGGTTCGGGTAGTCGTCGATATGGGTGGCCTTGCGCAGCACGGCGCCGGCCTCGGCGTCGATCGCGATCTGACCGTCGTGGTTCTTGTCGGTGCCGGCCAGCACCTTCTTGCCGTCGAGCAGGACGGAGCCGAACTGGTCGGCAACCTCCTTCGGCTGCCCCACCAGGCCGTCGGTCGCCTCGACGGCCGTCAGCTGACCGTCACCGTTGACATCGAACTCGTCGTGCATCTGCGCCAACAGCCGACCGTAGATCTGGAAGGTCAGCAACTGCTCGACGGGCAGGCCGACGACCCCCATCTCGACCACCCCGGCCGGCTTCGGGATGCCGAACCTGTTCGGGTCGGCGGCGAGGTTGGCGGCCACATTGGTGCCCTCGCTGTGGCCGAGGAGAAATATCTTCGACGGGTCCACCCTCGGCGACTTGGCGGCGAACCGAACCACCGAAGCGGCATCCTGCTGGATCTGGTGGTACGGGTTCTTCGGCATCAGCTGGGCCGGATCAGTGCTCTCCACCGGCCCGATGCCGGTCACTCCGCGCTTGTTGAAGCGCAGGGTCGCGAAGCCTTCCCTGCTGGCCGCCTGGGCGAGCGGAACGAAGGTCGTACCCTTGCCGTCCGGCAGCGTCTGATTCATGTCGTTGTGCCCGCTGCCGTGCAGGAAGATGACCAGCGGCAGGCGGCCCTTCGCACTGCTCGGATAGGTGAGCTCGGCCTTGGTGACCCAGCCCTTGCCGAAGTCGATCTGCACCTGCTCGCGAACGACACCTGCCCAGCCGGGCTCCGTGGCGGCCACGAGGGTCTGGCCACCGCCGATGAGCGCGCTTTCGGTGTCGTCAGCGTTGGCGACTCCCACACCCGAAGCCAGAATGGCGCCGCTGACGGTGAGCCCGATCGTCATGCTGCGGAATTTCTTCTTCGTCGTCATGGCGACAACGCTATTTTTCGTAGTGGTCACGCTCGATCCCGACAGCTACCCACCTGGGGTACAGCAGGCTATACGGCGGCCCCTCCACGAGCCACTGTGGACCGGCTGTTCCTCTGGTCTTGATCCGGCAGACGGGTGAAGGTCCGCCGGTACGCTATCGGTGTCAGCCCGACCCGCCGCGTCAGGTGCTGGCGCATCGAGTCGGAACTGCCCAGGCCGCTGCGGGTGGCGACGAGGTTCATCGGCAGGTTGGTGGACTCCAGAAGTTCGCGCGCTCGGTTGATGCGCTGATGCAGCAACCATTGCAGCGGGCTCAGGCCGGTCTCGGTGCGGAATCGGCGCGTCAACGTCCGTACGCTGTTGTTGGCGTGCCGGGCCAGGTCGGTCAGCGTGAGCGGCTCGTCGAGGTTCTGCAACGCCCAGGCCCGGGTTGCGGCGAGGGAGACGCCGGTCTCGGCGGGCAACGGGGTCTCGATGAACTGCGCCTGACCACCCGGGCGAACCGGTGCCACCACGGCCAGCCGGGCCACCGCGTTGGCCGCGGCCGCCCCGTGGTCGGAGCGGACCATGTGCAGATCGACGCCAGGCGTCTGCTCGCCGAGGCCGCCGCACGCAGCGCCTCCAGGACCGCCGGCGGGACGTCGTCGCGACCCATCCCGCCAGTCACCATCACCGTGTCGGCCTCGTCACGGCGCCTTCGTGCTCGGTCCCCTGCTGGCCGGCGAGACAGCGTCCTACCCAGGAGACCTCGACGTAGCGCACAGCTGGAACTACACGCAAGACATCGCCCGCACGCTCGTGGCCGCGAGCCGCAACGACGCCGCGTGGGGCCGGCCCTGGCACGTGCCGGTCACGTCGTCTCTTTCCGTGCGGGCACTGAGCGAGCGGCTCGCCGAACTGGCCGCAGCACCCACACCCAAGCTGCACCGCATCGACCGCGACGAGCTGGCCACGCTGGCCCGACAGCAACCGGTGTTCGGCGAACTCATGGAAATGATGTACAGCAACGAAAACCCGCACGTGATCGACTCCAGCCGGACCGAGGCGATCCTCGGCGTGAAGCCGACGCCACTGGACACAGTCCTGCGAGACGTTTGGCAGGTGCCGTCGGTGCGACCGGAAACCTCGCCGACCGGCTCTCCCGCCGCCTCGCGCCTCAACAGCCCGGCGCTATCTGAGCGGGTAGCCGCGGGGTCGGCAGGCCCACCGCCGTTGCCAGGCCGATCCCGGCCGAAACTCCCGGCTATCGGCCTCGACGGCATCGAATCCCGTTCGAGGCAACCCGTTCACGTCTCGCGCTCGGCAAGGTCTACCGCCGCGCCGGCTACAAGCGGAACTCAGCCGACATTTTGACTACGGTGTCGGAGATTTCATCGGCTGGAGTTCCCCGCTGGGTCGAAGGAGCTCAGCCGGAACTGGCCAGGTCCGGCCTGCACCACCCCGGCTCAGACCTGACCGAGAACGAACGCCGGGTGGCAGAGCTGGTCGCCGCCGGACGATCAACCATGAGGTGGCCGCCGCGCTGTGGCAAAAGGCGAGCCACCCGGGCCCGATCGCTCGGGTGGTTCTCGCACTTGGACTGTCGTCGCTGGTCGGCGACCCGATCGGCTTTCGCCCCGGCCGGAAGCAGGTAACCACCGCTCCGTGAAAGCGGGGGAACTCGGACCGACCTCGGTGAGCACGAGACCGGCGCGGAGTCTCTCCGGACCACGCCGCTGGTCACATCCAATGTTGAGGCTCCGCGAGCCGGCTTGGGGCGTGGCATACGCCGATCCGCATCCCGATGGACGAGCATCGATATCTACTGTACTTTGGCTGGTATGCCAACAAAGAAGCTGCACTTGAGACGCTTCTTGAGGTTCATTTTGGCACTCGCCCTATCGACTGATCATCACCATGACGGCGGCATCGTGAACGCCGCGGCGACGGGTCGCCGCTCACGGGATGTCCAAATCATTGGGGCGGCGGCTGCACCGCGTCGACGTCGACGGCATCGGGGGATCAGCACTTACGGACCGCACGAGAGGGACATCCATGAGTTCGATGGCACGAAAGGCCGGACTCGCACTCACTGCCGCCATGCTGGCCTTCACCGGCACGGTGTACGGCATGACGAGGCCGGCCTCGGCCGGCGTCGTGGCCCAGCTGAACGGTTCACAGCTGATCGCCGATATGGGTGCCGGCTGGAACCTGGGCAACGCGCTTGAGGCCAACAGCAACGGCATCCCGAGCGAGACGGCGTGGGGAAACCCGGTCGTGACGCAGGCCCTCATCGACCGGGTGCGGGCGTCGGGATTCAAGACGATCCGAATCCCGGTCTCCTACCTGGGAAACATCGGGGCCGGCCCGAACTACACAGTCAACGCCGCCTGGCTGAACCGCATCCAGGAGGTCGTCGACTACGCCCACAGGCGGGGCCTTTACGTGCTGATCAACATGCACGGCGACGGATACAAGTCCGTCACCGGGTCCTGGCTGATCTGCGATGCGGCCGACCAGACCACGATCAAGGACAGGTATCAGAAGGTCTGGCAGCAGGTGGCGACCAGGTTCCAGAGCTACGACGACCACCTGATCTTCGAGTCCATGAACGAGAACTTCGACGGGCAGTACGGCAACCCGACCGAGCCCTGCTATTCGAACATCAACGCCTACAACCAGATCTTCGTGGACACCGTCCGCCGCACCGGCGGGACCAATGCTTCCCGGTGGCTGCTGGTGCCCGGCTGGAACACCAACATCGACCACACCGTGGGCAACGGTTTCGTGCTTCCCACCGACCAGAACCGTTCGTCGTCCATCCCGGCCAACGAGCAGCGGATCGTGATCTCGGTGCACTACTACGACCCGTGGGACTTCGCGGGACAGGAGGACGGCACCATCACGCAGTGGGGCGCGGGCGCGACGAATCCCGCGAAGAAGTCAGTCTGGGGACAGGAAGACTTCCTGGACGGGCAGATGAAGAAGATGTACGACAAGTTCGTCACGCGCGGATATCCGGTATTCGTCGGTGAGTACGGCTCGATCGACAAGACGACGTACGACTCCGCGAACAACCGCTACCGCGCCGACTACGCACGCGCCGTGGTGGCGACGGCCAAGAAGTACGGCGCAGCCACCGCCTACTGGGACAACGGCTGGAACGGGCAGCACGGCCTCGGCCTGTACGACCGCAGCTCCCTCACGGTGACCCAGCAGGGCATCATCGACGCCATCATGGGCGCCGTCGGCGGCAGCCAGCCCACCACCCCGCCGACGACCACGCCGCCCACCTCAACGCCGCCCACCAGCCCGGGCGGCACCGGCGCGTGCCGGGTCAGCAGCACGGTCAACGCGTGGAACACCGGCCTGACGACCAGCATCGCCATCACCAACACCGGCACGACCGCCATCAACGGCTGGAATCTGGCCTTCACCCTGGCCGCCGGACAGAGCATCGTCTCCGGTTGGAACGCGAGCTTCTCCCCGGCCAGCGGCAGGGTGACCGCGACCAACGCCGGCTACAACGGCACTCTTGCGCCGGGGGCCTCGGCCAGCATCGGCTACCAGGCCAGCCACACCGGCAACGCCGCCGCCCCCACCGGCTTCACCCTCAACGGCACCTCCTGCAGCTGACCCACCACGACGGGCCCGGGCCGCTGCCGGCGGCCCGGCCCGTTCCCGGCGAACCTGCGACAACCATCACGACGGGTGAGCGGTCGCGTCGCGGGGACTCAGCCCTGCACGGTCCAGGTGGCGAGCTCGGACACCACGGTGCGCAGGTCATTGGTGCGCTCGTAGACCCGGCGTTGGCGGTCCGCGCCGGTACCCTCCTGGCGGAGTCGGGCGAGCCCGGTCTCGACGAGGGGGAGGTCGGCGTGGCGCAGCAGCGCCGGCCGCACCGTGGTGACGAGGTCGTCGACCACGTCCCAGGCCGGCCGGGCGCGACCTTCGCGCAGGTCGAGCAGGGTTCCGCCGAGTCCGCGGTGAGCGGCGTTCCAATGAGCGGCCCGGAGCAGGACGTCCGGGACCTCGGGTGCGGTCAGCCCGGCGGCGATGTCGTCGATGGCGGTGGCGACCAGCGCCCGGATCAGGCCGGTCAGCAGGACGGTGTCGGCCACGGTGGGGCAGACGTCGGCGACCCGGACCTCGATGGTGGGGTAGGTGGCCGAGGGCCGGGCGTACCAGAGGACCATGGTCGCGTCCAGCATGGCCCCCGAGTCGACCATCAGCCGCACGGTGTCGGCGTAGTCGTCGGCGGACTCGAAGAGGGGCGCCGGTCCGAGGCTGGGCCACCGTTCCAGCTGCATCGAACGCCAGCTGGCGTGCCCGGAGTCGGCGCCGACGTAGAAGGGGGAGTTGGCGGCGAGTGCCTGAATGACCGGCAGCCGGGTCCGGAGCTGGTTGCTCACCTGGATCGCCAGCTCCCGGTCGGCGACGCCGACGTGCACGTGGCAGCCGCACACTGCCGGGTCCGCCACGATCGGGCCGTAGTGCCGGGCGATCGCCTCGAAGCGGGGGTTGTCGGTGACGGTCGGCCGGCGTTCGGCGATCGGGGTTGCCCCGACCGCCACCAGGCGCGTGCCCGCCGCGGCGGCCGCCGCCGCGGCGGCCCGGCGTAGCCGGCGCAGCTGCTGTTCTGCCTCGGCGAGGCTCGTGCACACCGGAGTGACCATCTCGATCATGCTGTGCCGGAACTCCGGCCGGCTCTGCTCGCGGATGCCGGCCGGTAACCCCGACAGCACCGCAACCGCCGCCGGCACGTTCTCGCCGTTCGCCGGGTCGAGCAGGAGAAACTCCTCCTCCACACCCAGCGACGGCACGGTGGAAGCGAGGGACTGGGCGGCGGCGATCGCGGGAGGTCTGCCGCCGGTGGTTGCGGGCATCAGATCACCATTCGGATCGGACGGTGGGTCTCACGCCGGACGGGTGGCCTCGAGCAGTACGACGGCGATGCGCTCCGCATGCGGGTAGGCGGGGCCGTCGAGTTCCTCGCCGTAGACGTCCGGGTCCACCTCGAGATACGTCCAGGCCAGGCCGGTGCCGTCGAGATGGTCCGCGGCCGCCTCCCGGAGCGGGTCGCGCCCGCCGATGATCTCGGTGCCGCTGAACAGCACCAGCGAGCCTCCCGGTTCCAGCCGGGCAGCCGCCGCATCGACGATCGCGAGCGACAGCCCGTGCCCGTGCTCCCCGCCGCCGTCCCGGTAGGCGCGTCCGGCGGGGTCGATCATGAACGGGGGGTTGGAGATGATCAGATCGAAGCGGCCGTCGACCCCGTCGAGCAGGTCGCTGCGACTGACCCGTACGCCGCTGGTGCCGGCCAGCGCGCTGTTCACCCGGGTGAACCTCAGCGCAGCCTCGTTGATGTCGACGGCCAGGACCTCGGCGTCCGGTACCCGCTTCGCCACGGCGATCGCCCCGGCCCCGGAGCCGCACCCGATGTCCACCACCCGGCGCACCGGCCGATCGCGGGTCTTGACGTGTGCGACGGCGGCGTTCGCCATCCGGTAGGTGTCGGGTCCGAAGAACACCGCGTCCGGCGCGGTCGTCGGGAAGGCCGAGTGCACGAACAGTTCCGAGTCGTACGAGGAGTACCGGACCAGGCTGCGCCAGTCATCGCCGTCGCGGACCAGCACTCCGGCGGCGTCCATCAGCTCCGTGACCTGCTCGGGCAGTACGCCGTTTCCGAACGGGCGGCTCCAACCCAGGACGTCGCGCAGCCCTTCGGCACGGGCGTTCTCCGGGCGGCGGTTGACCCGTGCGTGCGTGGCCGGTGTGACAGTGGTGAAGGTGTAGCCCCGGTCGCGCAACAGGACGCCCAGACGCAGGAGCATGGAGTCGGCTCGAGTGAAAGCCGTCCCGGAGACCACCGCCGCGGCATCTGTGATCATCATGTGCCCGAGCGCAGTGAGGATCGTCCGGCTTGCCACGAGTCCAGCACGGCGTTCGCCCACCGTGCGTCGAGGGCGAGGGCGCAGCGGGCCCCGAACAGCACGTCGCCGGCCAGTTCGGGCTCGGCCTGGGCGAACGAGCCGCAGAGGTCGTTGGCGGCGATCTGCTCGTGTACCGCGTCCGCCTCGACGTGTTCGTCGTAGAAGGCCGTGGCCGCCGGGCCGCCGCCGAGCCGGCGCAGCCCGGTGCCGTACGCCCGGTTCGGCCCGGACGACGTCATCTCGTAGGCGGCGAGATGCCCGATCAGCGCACCCCGGTTGCGGCGGTGCAGGCCGAAAAGGGACATGAGGTTGTTCGTGGCGAGCGTGGTCGCCCCCACGGCATCCACGTACGCTCCGTATGTCAGGTCGAGGTCGAACCAGCACATGGTCTGTTTGAACAGCTCCTGATGCATTCTGGTGACGGCGCCGCCGCCGTACTCGTCCAGCTGGATCTCGATGAGCGCCGCCTTCGGACGGCCCGCCAGCCGAGGAATGGCCCAGGTGTGCGGATCGGCCTCGCGCAGTTGATAGACCGAGCGGTGGGTGACGAACTCGCGGAACTGCGCACGGGTCGCCCGTCCGCGTAGATATCCGGACAGCGCGGGCCCGTCGTCGTCGGCGACGATCGCGGCCAGCCGCGCCGGCACGGTCTGCGGGTCGGTCCGGGACGGCGGCCCGACGAGCGCGTGCAACTCTTGCTCGAAGCGCCACTCGGCGGCCGCGCGCAGACCCAGCAGGCCGGGATCCCACTCCCAGGCGTCGTCCACGCCGTCCCAGCCGCGGTAGGCCAGCTCATAACAGACGAACAGGGTCAGATGAAGATCGTCGTCATCGTCGAAGACCGGCGCGACCGGCAGCGCGGCGCCCCTCCCGCCGATCGTGTCGATCAGCGCCTCCGACACCCGCCCGCGAGCGCGTGGAAGTTTCATGTTCGGTAAATTCCCGGTATATCCCCAGATAAACGATGTTTACGGTCCTCGATCATGGGGATCCCGATGGGTATGTCAGCCATGATCATTCCTTACCAGGACGGACCACTGATCGTGCGTGGCGATTTCGAGTTGCGTACGCCCGAGGGCGAGCGGATCGATCCCGGCCGCGCCATCGTCGCGTTGTGCCGATGCGGCAAGTCCGCCGTCAAGCCGTTCTGCGACGGCACTCATAAGATGATCGGCTTCCGCGCGGGCACCGATCGGGACACGCCGAGCCCACGATAGGTCGGCTCAAGGCCGGCAAGCTCGGTCTGCGCCCAGCGCAGCAGGACCAGGGCGTCGAGCAGGTCGGCCGCGGGGGCGGGCGCGCGGTCGGTGGCGGGCCGCACATGCTCGATCTTCGCACTCTGTGCGACAGGATCAGACGAGCGTGTCCGGCGCCCTGCAAAGCGTGGTGTTCGGAACCGGCGCACCGTTGCAGCAGCGTCAGCGGATGAGGCCGTCACCGCCGGCCGCGCCAACCGGTACCGGAGACGGGACCGAAGGCCTCCCGTCCGCGGACGCGGGGATTCGAGAGGGCGCCGGGCGTCGACGGCGGCCACGGCGTGCGGGACGCGGGCTGAGGCCGTCGGTGCAGACCAGGGCGCATCTGGCGGCGTGTCATGATGGGCTGGCAAGCTGTACCCCGGCAAGAAAGGTGCCGCGCTCCCATGGCGAGCTTCGAGGCGAGGACTGCCGCCGGGAAGGGCCGGGTCACGGTGGTCCTGCACGGTGAATGTGACCTCACCGCCCGCGCCCAGCTGACCGCCGTGTTGCTGGATGCGGTGGGCCGCGAGGAGTCGGTGTTCGTTGACGTGGCAGGTGTGAGCTTCTTCGACTCCACCGGCGTGCAGGCCCTGGTGATCGCGCATCACGCGGCGCGCAGGCGCAAGGGTCAGCTCTTTGTGGTCAATGCGGGGGGCGCGGTCGCCGCGGTGCTTGAGTTGACCGGGCTGGACGCCTTGCTGCGGGCACCGGCCGAAGAGCGGCGCCATGGCTGAGCAGCCTGTCGACCCTGCTGGCATGACGTACTCCGAGCCTGATGACCTGCGTTCGGTCCGCGCCTTCGTCGCCGAGCAGGCCCGAACGCTGGGTTTGTCGGACGCCCGGATCGATCTGCTCACGGTCGCGGTCAGTGAACTGACCACCAACACGCTGCAGCATTCCGGCGGTGGTGGTCACATTCGGCTCTGGGGCGCCAACGGCCGGCTGTTCTGTGACGTGGTCGACGGTGGTGACCCGCGGCCGCTCGGCCGGGAGATGCCGTCGGCGCAGGCGTTGCGCGGGCGGGGCCTGCCCATCGTGGAACGTATCTGCGATTCGGTCCAGACGGTCGCGGTGCCGGGTGGCACCCTGGTCCGGCTCTGTCTCACCCTCTGACCGGCTCAGTTGTTGACGAGTACGGCCAGCGTGCAGGTGTCGTCATCCGGGCTCGGCGCGTGCAGGAGCTGGTGGATCCGGGGCAGCGGAGCCACCCCCGGCTCGGCGGAGACCGAGCTCAGGTGGGCACGCACCTCGGCGGCCCGCCGAGCGACGTTGCCGCGGCGTTCCACCAGCCCGTCGGTGTAGAGCAGGATCAGGTCGCCGGGGTGCAGCCGGGTGGTGGCGACGGGGAAGTCGGCCTCGGTCTCGGCGCCCAGCAGCAGCCCAGGCGGCGGCGTGAGGTCGATGCTGCGCCCGTCGCGGCCGAGCAGAGGGGCCATGTGGCCGGCCCTGGCCCAGGACAGCAGTCGGTCCTCGGGGCTGAAGACGCCGATCACCGCGGTGCCGGTGATGCCGAGCTGCAAGCAGAGCAGGTTCAGGTGGCGCAACAGCAGGCCGGGATCCCGGATGCCCACTGACAGCCACGCGACCAGGGCGAATCGCATGTGGGCCATGCCATTGGCGGCATCCAGGCCGTGCCCGGCCACGTCGCCGACCGCGAGGGCGACCTGGCCGTCCGGCAGGGTCTGTGCGTGGTACCAGTCGCCGCCCACCCGAACGGCGCTCTCCGCCGGCAGGTAATTGACCATCGCCTGCATGCCGTCCAGTTCGAACGGGCCGGCGGGCACCGGTTGGATCATCTGCTGCAGTTGCCGGGCAAGCCGATGCTCGGCAATCGCGGTCAGTTCGCGGGTCCGTACCTGGTCGTTGAGTCGCTCGATCTCGGTGCGGGAGGCGACCCGGGCGGTCACGTCCTGCACCACTGCGTAGATCTTCACCGGCTGGCCGGCCGCGTCCCGGGCCAGGTCGGAGAGGATCCGCAGATGCTTGACCGCTTCGCCGATCCGGAACCGGACGGTGACGTCGGAGGCCGCCCCGACGTCCAGCGTCTGCCAGGCGGCCTCGGCGATCCCGCGGTCGTCGGGCAGGACCGCGGCGGCCTGGCCGGTTCGGGGCAATGGCCCGTCGGCGGGATCACGCTGGAAGATCCGGTACATCCCCGGGGACCAGTCGGAGCGGCCGGTGGCGAGGTCGTATTCCGCCCAGCCGAGACTGCCCAGGAGCTCCGTGTTCTCCAGCCGGCGGCGATGCTCGTCGACCCGCTGCCACCAGACCAGCAGGCCGCCCAGTACCCGCCGCACGCTGACCTGGAAGCGTGACTCGGCGACCACGCCCGGACGGGACTGCTCGAACTGGAACTCGTCCATCGTCGCGGGCGTGCCGGTACGCATCACCTCCAGGTAGAGCACCCAGAGCGGGCCGCCCACCATGGACGGATACAGCTCGCTGAGCCGGCCGCCGAGCCGTTGCGTGCCACGGCCGTAGATGTCATGGATCTGGTCGCTGGTCGCGGCGACCCGGAAATCGGTGACCGTGCCGTCGTCACCGGCGACCGGCCGCAACCAGGTGCAGCCCGCGGGAATCGCAGCGAGCAGTTCCCGAACCACGTCCTCGTCGGCCACCTTTGCAGCCTAATGGTCCGCGAACCGCCGACACGGCGTCCCGGGGGCGACTTGACGGTGAGCCGGCGACGAGCTGCTGGTTGTACTCGGAGTCATGGTGGGGTGCGCACGGCGAGTAGGGCGATATCGTCTTCGTGGTCGTCGCCGGCGAAGGTGGTGTAGAGCTGGTCGAGCAGGTCGGGCAGGGGCAGGCCGTGCAGGTCGGCCGCTACGGCATGTAGTTGTCGCTCCCGTTCGTCGAACGGTTGCGTGCGGGTTTCGATGAGGCCGTCGGTGTAGAGCAGCACGGTCGAGGCGGGCGGCAGGTGCCGGGTGTGGCTCGCGCGAGGCAGGTGGCGCGGCGCGCCTAATAATGGGTCGCGGCCGGTCAGCACCGTGGTGCCTGCCCGGTCGATCAGCAGCGGGCTGGGATGGCCGGCGTTGGCCCAGTGCAGTTGATGCCCGTGACCGTCGGAGTTCGGGGTCAGGTACGCCAGTACGGCGGTCGCGGTGATCTGGTCGCCGAGGGCGCGGTTGGCGGCCTCGAGGCGGCGCAGCAGCGCGGCGGGCGCCTCGTGCCGGTCGACCAGCAGCAGGCGTAGCTTGCTGCGCAGTCGTCCCATCAGCGCGGCGGCGCGAATGTCGTGACCGGTGACGTCTCCGATGATCAGCGCGAGGCGTTCGGCGTCCAGGCGGACCGCGTCGTACCAGTCCCCACCGACCTGCTCGCTGTGGGAGGCTGGTTCGTAGCGGGCGGCCACCTCGAACGGGGCCACGTCCGGCAGGTCGCTGAGCAGTGCCCGTTGCAGCACTGCGGCCGCGTTCTCCTGGGAGACCAGGTGGTCTGCGCGCTGCAACGCCTGGGCGACGTAGCCGGCCAACGCCGCCAGGACCGTCTGCTCGGCGTCGTCCAGGGTGTAAGGCCGCTTCCACACGAACGTCAGCGCGCCGACCGGTCCGCCGAGGCCGGGTAGCGGCACACTGGCCGCTGACTGCCAGCCCATCTCCAGGAACGTGTCCACCGCGTCCGGTGCCGAGGTACGTACGGACGTCAGGTCAGGTAGCAGGACCGTAGCGCCGTCGCGCACGGCCAGCGCCGATGGGGTGGTGGCCGCACCGACGTAGTGCTCCCATCGGCGGGCGACGTGTGCGGGCAGCGCCAGGCTGGACTGCAAGCGCAGCATTCCGCCCCGGTCGAGCAACGACACCCCGACGTAGGCGGGGTTCAATGTGCCGGTGACCAGATCCCGGACCGCGGCCACCACGTCATCGGCGGTTCTCGTGTTCACCAGCGCGACGCTGGCCCGCAGCAACAACTGACTCCGGTCGAACGCGGCGTCGGACACCGTCGTCAGGGCTCGTGACTCAACCTCACACTGCCGCGCCCCGCTGGTGACGATCCGTAACCGCAGGCTGTCCGAGCATGCCGCAGCAAGATCTGCCAGCAGTGTCAGCTCGCCACGGGTCCAGCGTCGGGGGACGGTGTCGATCGCGCACAGCGACCCCAGCACCACCCCGGCCTCGTCGGTCAACGGCATCCCCGCGTACCCCACGACGTTCAGCTCGGTTATGGCGAGGCTTCCGGTGACCCGCGGGTCGGTCCGCGCGTCCTCGATCACCAGCGGCGCGGCGCTGTCCATCAAATGCTGACAGAACGAGTGCGACAGCGGGGCCTGTCGCCGATGTTGCCAGGGCTCGCCCAACCCACATGCTCCGGGAAACACCTGCCGGTCCGACTCCACCAGGACCACCAAGCCAACCGGAACCCGCAAGACATCCCGCACCAGGACCGCGAAACGCTCGAAAGCCGGATCGGCGGCAGCGGTCAGCCCGGTTCGCCCCAGCGCCGCGACCCGTGCCGCCGCTGCTACGTCGCCGCTCACGCAGCCGCCCGGCGCAGCTGGCGGACGCCCCCCGCTGAATCAACTTGGTGCACCGGGACATAGTCACACAGCGCCGAGCCGGCGAACCCACCGGTTCCGCACATGAATACCCCTCGCCGATGCATCGTGATCTGACGACGAGTTGGCACGACACCAGCCGGGCCGGTAGCCGCCCGGTTCCGGCGGCCGTGACCAGGAACGCCGCGGCCAGGACCGGTACCGCATGGGCGAGGCACGCGGCGGCGAGCAGGTACCCGCGGTGCGGGCGGGCTCGCGGGCCAGCCGGCCGCCGAGCCCGGCGCCGACCGCGAATGCCAGGATCGCCACCAGGCTCGCGACGACCGGCACCCCGCCGACGCCGGCCAGTGCGAAGCCGAAGAACACCACGTTGCCGGTCATGTTCGCCACGAACACATGCCCGAGGGCGAGGTAGCCGAACGCGTCCACCAGCCCCCTCACGACGGTCAGCACGATCAGTAGCCGGGGTAGCGGTCCATGCTCTCCGGTGCCGGCCATGGCGTCTCCTTCCCGCGGTGCCAGGGACGCACCGAGTGCGACCGGTCAGTAGACGGGAATGTGGTGTGTCACGTCGTACGGGAAATGCAGCCGGACCGAGGTGATGCCGCCGCCGGTGTGGACCTTGACGACGTCCGAGAGTTGCCGGGCCAGCCACATGCCCCGCCCGGTGTCGGGGTGCCGGTCGGGTGCGAGGTATCCGGCGATGGGCGGCAGCGGACGCCCGCCCGCGTCGTCGACCTGCACGACGAGGGTGTTCGCGTGCCGCCAGGCGCGTACGCGGACGGGGACGGCGCCGTGGACGATGCCGTTGGTCACCACCTCGGCGACCGCGATGACGATGTCGATGGCCGCGGCGTCAGAGAACGATTGCCGCAGGGCCCAGGACCACACGGCGGTGCGCACCGAGGTGACCCCACCGAGGCCGGACATTGTCAGGTCCAGGTCGGTGTCGCCCGGTAGCGGCGGCAACGGGATCTCGTTGCGGCGGGCGAGGTAGTCGAGGGCCGGGACGTGCTGGACGGACACCAGCTTTCCCCCGTCGATGATCTCGTGGCTGTGCAGTTGGCGCACGTTTTCGATGATCAGAGTCGAATGCCGCCGGGCGTCCCAGATGCAGGTGAGCGGGCAATCGTACGGGGCGATGATGTCGTTGTAGACCACCTCGTAGGACAGGTATTCGGCGGCGCGATCGACCGGGCTGCTCGGGTCGATGTCGGTGGTGATATCCGGCTCGGCGACGATGTGCACGCGCCGGCCCTGGGCGTACTGCTCGGCCGTGTAGCGCCGGAACTCCTCGTACGCGAAGCCCAGCCGCTGGTAGAACGAGCTCGGCTCCCGCCATTCCAGCTGATCGCTCAGCGCGCCGAACTCGGTCCGCACGAGGAGTTCGACCTTGGCGCTGACGATCATGAGGATCCCTGCCCCCCGGGCGACCAGGTCGTTCAGAACCGGCACGAGCCGGGCGCGCACCGCACCGTCCGAGTCGATGATCAACGCGGCGTGTTCGTACGCATGGTCGAGTGGTTCGACGATCTCCTTGTCCTGCGGATCCGGCCAAGTCGTCATCGCCCGGCCTCCGGCGGCGGCGCCTGTTCGTCCGTCTGCGCCTCGACGACGAGCCCGCCCATGGTGAGCAGCCCGCAGATCTGTAATGCTCGGAACACCACCGGCGCGCAGCTCAGCTGGAGAGTCACACCGCTGGGCCGCGCTTCGCAGCCCTTCATCAGCGCCCGGACGCCTGCCGCGCCGAAGAACCTCACCTGCGTCAGGTCCAGGCGGGTCGCCCCGGCGCCGACCTCGGCGGCGATGCGGTCGGCGACCTCCCGCCAGTTCGCCTGCTCGATGTCACCGATCAACCGCAGAACCGGACCGTCCTGTCGGATGGTGCATAGGTCGGCATGCTGTGCATGAAACGGCTCTGCCACGAGCTCAGCCTCTCAAATCACCGTAGCGCCCGGGGCGCACCATTCGGGGTCGATCGGCCGTGGTCGGCGCATGCCGATATGGAGCTTTGGCACCCCCCAAGGTATATCGGCGACACGCTTCCTTGTATCCCTCGGTGGGGTGACGAACGTGCC
Organism: Actinoplanes sp. NPDC026623; assembly: GCF_040638275.1. NCBI lineage: Bacteria > Bacillati > Actinomycetota > Actinomycetes > Micromonosporales > Micromonosporaceae > Actinoplanes > Actinoplanes sp. NPDC026623. The sequence continues at coordinate 26,705 of NZ_JBEZXZ010000058.1, forward strand.
GATCGGGGCGAGCCGCCCTGCAGCCCTTCAGTCGGAAAGGCCGCCGGTCCCCGCCGCCTTCGACTCCACGTGCGGGGCGGACTCACCGGGTTTATCGTCGGCATCATGGGCGTCCGCACCTGGATAGGGGAATGGCCGGTCTACCGGCAGCTGACCGGCACCGATCCGCTGGGCCGGGGCGCCGCCGCACGGTCCGAACGGTCGCGGTCGCTGACCCCCCGCACCGAGACGGCCGATTCGGTGGCCCGCTCGGTGTGCCCGTACTGCGCGGTCGGCTGCGGTCAGCGGATCTTCGTCAAGGACGGCAAGGTCGTCCAGATCGAGGGTGACCCGGACAGCCCCGTCTCGAAGGGCCGGCTCTGCCCCAAGGGATCCGCCAGCCTCAGCCTGGTGACCAGCGACCGTCGACAGCGCAAGGTGCTCTACCGGCGGCCGTACGGCACGGACTGGGAAGAGCTGGACCTCGACACCGCGATGGACATGATCGCCGACCGGGTGCTCGCCGCCCGCGCGGCCACCTGGGAGAAGTCCGACGCCGACGGGCGCCCGCTCAACCGCACGCTCGGCATCGCGAGTCTCGGCGGCGCCACGCTCGACAACGAAGAGAACTACCTGATCAAGAAGCTCTTCACCGCGATCGGCGCCATTCAGATCGAGAATCAGGCCCGCATTTGACACTCCGCCACCGTTCCCGGTCTGGGAACCAGCTTCGGCCGTGGCGGGGCCACCGGATTCCTGCAGGATCTGGCGAACGCGGACTGCATCATCATCCAGGGCTCCAACATGGCCGAGGCGCATCCGGTGGGCTTCCAGTACGTGGTGGAGGCGAAGAAGCGCGGCGCGAAGATCATTCACATCGATCCCCGGTTCACCCGCACCAGCGCCCTCGCGCACAGTCACGTCGCCGTGCGGGCCGGGGCCGACATCGCCTTCCTCGGCGGCATCGTCAACTACATCCTCGGCAACGAGAAGGATTTCCGGGAGTACGTGCTGGCGTACACCAACGCGTCGATGCTGGTCAGTGAGGACTTTGAGGACACCGAGGACCTGGACGGGCTCTTTTCCGGGTACGACCCGAAACTGAACACGTACAACCAGGCCAGCTGGGCTTACGGCGGGCAGGAGGAACACGGCCAGAGTCACGGCCAGGCACACACCGACCGGGCGACGGCGTCCGGTCTGGAACAGGAATCGCACGGTGCGCCCGTGCCCGCCGACGTCCCCCGCGACCCGACGCTGCGGCATCCGAGGTGCGTCTACCAGGTGCTCAAGCGCCACTACTCGCGCTACACGCCTGAGGTCGTCGAGCAGGTCTGCGGGGTACCGCAGGACAAGTTCCGGGAGGTGTGCGAGGCGTGGACGGCCAACTCGGGCCGGGAGCGGACCACCGCCCTGGTCTACTCGGTCGGCTGGACCCAGCACAGCGTCGGCGCACAGTACATCCGCACCGGAGCAATCATCCAGCTGTTGCTGGGCAACGTCGGCCGGCCCGGCGGCGGCGTGATGGCGCTGCGCGGGCACGCCAGCATCCAGGGATCCACGGACATCCCGACGCTGTTCAACCTGCTGCCCGGCTACCTGCCGATGCCGCACCACAGCCGGCACGAGACGTTCCGTCAGTGGGTGGACGAGATCCGGCACCCGGAACAGAAGGGCTTCTGGGCCGACGCCGAGGCGTACGCGGTCAGCCTGCTCAAGGCGTACTGGGGCGACGCGGCCACCGCGGCCAACGACTGGGGGTACGGCTGGCTGCCCCGGCTGACCGGTGACCACGGCACCTACCAGCAGGTGTTCGACATGATCGACGGGAAGATCAAGGGGTACTTCCTGCTCGGCCAGAACCCGGCGGTGGGCTCGGCCAACGGCAGGGCGCAGCGACTCGGCATGGCCAACCTGGACTGGCTCGTGGTCCGCGACCTGTACATGATCGAGAGCGCCACCTTCTGGAAGGACGGCCCGGAGGTCGCCACCGGCGAGATCGTGCCCACCGAGTGCCGCACGGAGGTGTTCTTCCTGCCGGCGGCCTCGCACGCCGAGAAGGAAGGCACGTTCACCCAGACCCAGCGCATGCTCCAGTGGCGCGAGAAGGCCGTGGAGCCGCCGGGCGACTGCCGCTCCGAACTGTGGTTCTTCTACCACCTCGGCCGCCTGATCCGCCGGCGGCTGGCCGGCTCCGGCGCGGAGCGCGATCAGGGCGTCCTCAGCCTGAACTGGGACTACGCGCTGCACGGGGCACGCGGCGACGAGCCGGACGCCGAGCAGGTGCTCAAGGAGATCAACGGCTATGACTCGGCGACCGGTGAGCCGGTGCCGAACTTCACCTCGCTCAAGGCCGACGGCTCGACGGCGTGTGGCTGCTGGATCTACTCCGGCGTGTTCAAGGACGGCGTCAACCAGGCCGCCCGCCGCCGGCCCGGCGCCGACCAGGACTGGGTGGCCCGCGAGTGGGGCTGGGCGTGGCCGTCGGACCGGCGCACCCTGTACAACCGGGCGTCCGCCGACCCTGAGGGCCGGCCCTGGTCGGAGCGCAAGAAGTACGTGTGGTGGGACCCGCGGGCCGGCGAGAACGGCGAGTGGACCGGCTATGACGTGCCCGACTTCGAGAAGACCAAGCCGCCGTCGTACCGGCCGCCCGAGGGTGCCACGGGCACGGACGCGATCGCCGGCGACGATCCGTTCATCATGCAGGGCGACGGCAAGGGCTGGCTGTACGCACCCGTCGGGCTGATCGACGGGCCGCTGCCCGCACACTACGAGCCACCCGAGTCGCCGGTACGCAACCCGCTCTACGGCCAGCAGGCCAACCCCACCCGCAAGATCTACGACAGCGCCGAGAACGTGACCAACCCGAGCCCGCCGCAGGAGCACGCCGAGGTCTTCCCGTACGTGTTCACCACCAGCCGGCTCACCGAGCACCACACCGCCGGGGGCATGAGCCGCCAGCTCGCGTACCTCAGTGAACTGCAGCCGGAGATGTTCGTCGAGGTGTCGCCGGAACTGGCCCGTGAGCGGGGACTGACGCACCTGGGATGGGCGCACGTCGTGACGGCCCGCTCGGCGATCGAGGCGAAGGTGCTGATCACCGACCGGCTCCGCCCGCTGCGGGTGGACGGGCGGGTCATCCACCAGCTCTGGCTGCCGTACCACTGGGGTGGCGAAGGGCTGATCACGGGCGACCCGGCCAACGACCTGATCGGCATCGTCCTGGATCCCAACGTGCTGATCCAGGAGAGCAAGTCGGGCACCTGCGACGTCCGGGCCGGCCGCCGGCCGACCGGGCCGCGGCTGCCGGAGTACGTCGCCGAGTACCGAGCACGGGCCGGGCTCGCCCCGGATGCGCACACCGCTGTCCACACCACGGATGCCGACGACAAGCCGGGGGAGACCTGACATGGCCGGAAAGAACAGCCTCTACGGCCCGCTGGACCCCGCGCCCGACGCGGGCTACGTCGACGCGCCCCCGCGGATGGGTTTCTTCACCGACACCAGCGTGTGCATCGGCTGCAAGGCCTGCGAGGTCGCCTGCAAGGAGTGGAATCTCGTCCCGGATGACGGATTCGACCTGCTGGGCACCTCCTACGACAACACCGGCGGTCTGACCGCCGACTCGTGGCGGCACGTCGCGTTCATCGAGCAACCCGCCGTCGACGCGCCGGCCGCCGCCGCTACGGCCACCCCGGCCGGCACGCAGTTTCTGGGCATGCCGATGAGCGACCTGCCGGGCCGCACCGTGGACGCGCCGCGCACCGACTTCCGGTGGCTGATGATGTCCGACGTCTGCAAGCACTGCACCCACGCGGCGTGCCTGGACGTCTGCCCGACCGGATCGCTGTTCCGCACCGAATTCGGCACCGTCGTGGTGCAGGAGGACATCTGCAACGGCTGCGGCTACTGCATTCCCGCCTGCCCGTACGGCGTGATCGACCAGCGAAAGCACGACGGCCGGGCGTGGAAGTGCACGCTGTGCTACGACCGGATCGGCGGGGGCATGACCCCGGCCTGCGCCAAGGCCTGCCCGACCGAGTCCATCCAGTACGGCGAGCTCGACGAGTTGCGCGGCCGGGCCGAGCACCGGCTGGAGAAGCTGCACGAGCAGGGCGAGACCGCGGCCCGGCTCTACGGCAACGACCCCGGCGACGGCGTCGGCGGTGACGGCGCCTTCTTCCTGCTCCTCGACGAGCCCGAGGTGTACGGCCTGCCGCCGGACCCGGTGGTGACCACGCGGGACCTGCCGGCGATGTACCGGCGGGCGGGACTGGCCGCGCTGGCCATGGCGGCCGCGGTCGTCGCCGCGTTCGCCGGTGGCCGCCCGTGAGGCCCCGCGAGGCTGGGCGGGGCCGGCGCGGTGGCCGCGGCGGCGACCGGTCGATGGTGCCCCCGGCGCGGTTCCGCTCCTACTACGGGCGCCCGATCGTCAAGGCGGCGGTCTGGCGCCACGACATCGCCGCGTACCTGTTCACCGGCGGCCTGGCGGCCGGCTCGGCGCTGCTCGCCGCGGGCGGTGACGCGACCGGCCGGCCGGCGTTGCGCCGCGCCGGCCGCCTCACCGCGCTCGGCGCGGTCGTCGCGAGCACATATTTCCTGGTCAACGACCTGGGTCGGCCCGAGCGTCTGCTGAACATGCTGCGGGTCGCGAAGCCGACGTCGCCGATGTCGATGGGCACCTGGATCCTCAGCGGCTTCGGCGTGGCCGCCGGCGCCGGGGCGGTCGCCGAGGCGGCCCCGCTGCTGCCGGACTCGGGTGTGCTCGGGCTCGCCCGCAGGGCCCTCGGCCCGGTCGGCGCCGCCGGACAGTGGGGCGCCGCCGCCGCCGCACCGGCCCTGGCGACGTACACGGCGGTGCTGCTGTCCGACACCGCGACGCCGAGCTGGCACGCGGCGTACCCGGAACTGCCGTTCGTCTTCGCGGGCAGCGCACTGGCCAGCGGGGCCGGCGTGGGACTCATCGCGGCCCCGGCCGGTCAGGCCGGGCCGGCCCGCCGGCTGGCGGCCATCGGTGCGACGCTGGAGCTCTACAGCGGACATCGGGTGGAGAGCGGGATGGGACTGCTCAGCGAGCCGTACCGGGAAGGCCGGCCGGGCCGGCTGCTACGGGCGGCCCGCCTGCTGACCGCGGCGGGAGCCGCCGGTGCGCTGCTCGGGCGCCGCAGCCGGACGGTGTCCGCGCTGTCCGGCCTTTCGCTGCTGGCCGGCTCGCTGGCCACCCGGCTCGGCATCTTCGACGGCGGCATCGCCTCCGCCCGGGACCCGAAGTACACCGTCGTCCCGCAACGGGAGCGGCTCGCGCGCACGCCGCCTGCCGACGGCCCGGGCGCCTCGGTCGCCGAGTGAGCCGGTGGCCCGCCGCATGCGGGCCGGCCCGGTCAGCGGACCACCAGCGTGATGCCGTCGCCCCGGGCGGGCACCAGCTCGCCCACCACCGGGTACCCGGGCACCTCGCCCGCCACCAGCAAACCGCCCGAGGTCTGCGCGTCGGCGAGCAGCAGCAACTCGTCCTGGTGCACCCCCGCGCTGTCGGTGTGCGGGCGCACCCAGTCGAGGTTGCGGCGCGTGCCGCCGCTGACGTAACCGGCCGCCAGCGCGTCGCGAGCCCCGTCGAGATACGGCACCGCGGCGGCGTCGACCCGCGCGGTCACCCCGCTGGCCCGGGCCAGCTTGTGCAGATGCCCCAGCAGGCCGAACCCGGTCACGTCGGTCGCGCAGGCCGCCCCGGCGGCCAGCGCCGCCGCGCTCGCGTCCCGGTTGAGCCCGGTCATCGCGGCAACCGCCTGCGCGAACACCTCCCCGGTGTGCTTGTGCCGGCTGTTCAGGACGCCGATGCCGAGCGGCTTGGTCAGGCTCAGCGGCAGGCCGGCAACCCCGGCGTCGTTGCGCATCAGCCGCCGCGGGTCGGCGACGCCGGTCACCGCCATCCCGTACTTCGGCTCCGGGTCGTCGACGCTGTGCCCGCCGGCCAGATGACAACCGGCCTCGCGGGCCACCGCCAGGCCACCGCGCAACACCTCGGCCGCCAGCTCCATCGGCAGCAGGTCGCGCGGCCAGGCCAGCAGGTTGACACCGACCACCGGGACACCGCCCATCGCGTACACGTCGGACAGGGCGTTGGCGGCGGCGATCCGTCCCCAGTCGTAGGCGTCGTCCACCACCGGGGTGAAGAAGTCGGCGGTGGCGACGACCGCGGTCCCCGCGGCGATCCGCACGACCGCCGCGTCGTCTCCGTCGTCCAGCCCCACCAACAGCTCACCCGGACCCTGCGGAACCTGCTCACCGATCAGGGCGGCGACCATGGACTCCAGCTCACCCGGCGGGATCTTGCACGCGCAACCGCCGCCATGCGCGTACTGGGTAAGCCGCCGACCGCCCGCCATCGCCATAGCCATCGCCATGCTCGAACCCTCCCACGCCCCGGGCCGCGGCGCCCGTCCGAAACCGGCGGGGACGCCCGACCGGCATTAAGGTGATCGGCGGAGGCGTTCAGGTGGCTGGTGCCCCTCCCGGTCTTCAAAACCGGTGTGGCCCGGCATCCGGGCCGGGCGGGTTCGATTCCCGTCCGCCTCCGCTTCTGACGTGGACCGACGGCGTGCCGCCGGGGCACCTGTCGGCTGTGCACGGCGGCGTAGGAGGTGACGCGTGGGCCACGCGACGGCGGACCCGCGGCGGCTGGTCCCGCGTACCGACGCGGTCCTCGCCGATGCCCGGCTGCGAGCCGCCGCCGACCGCCTCGGCCCGGGCACCGTCAAGGCCGCGGTGGTCGCGGCCCAGCAGCGCGTCCGCGCCGGTGAACTCGACCCCGGCCAGGTCGTCGCGGCGGCCCTTGCCGCGCTGCCCGCGACCGCGGGCGGGCTGCGACCGGTCCTGAACGCGACAGGCGTCGTGCTGCACACCAACCTGGGCCGTGCCGCCCTGTCCCCGGCCGCCCTGGCCGCCGTGGCCGCCGCCGGCGGACCCTGCGACATCGAGCTCGACCTGGTCACCGGCCGCCGGGCCCGGCGGGGCCGCGACGCCCTGGCCGCGCTGGCCGACGCCGTGCCCGGCGCCGAGGCGGTCCATGTGGTCAACAACGGCGCCGCGGCCCTGGTGCTGACCGCGACCGCGCTGGCCGCCGGGAAGGAGATCATCGTCAGCCGCGGCGAACTGGTCGAGATCGGCGACGGTTTCCGCCTGCCCGACCTGCTCACCTCGACCGGGGCCCGGCTGCGCGAGGTGGGCACCACCAACCGCACCTCGCCGGCCGACTACGCCGCCGCGCTCGGGCCGGACACCGGGCTCATCCTCAAGGTCCACCCCTCGAACTTCGTCGTCCGCGGCTTCACCAGCGCGGCCGGCCTGGCCGAGCTGGCCGTTCTCGGGCCGCCGGTGGTCGCCGACATCGGCTCCGGGCTGCTGGCCCCCGACCCGCTGCTGCCCGGCGAGCCGGACGCCGCCTCGTCGCTGCGGGCCGGCGCCGATCTGGTCATCGCGAGCGCGGACAAGCTGCTCGGCGGCCCCCAGGCCGGGCTGCTGTTCGGCCGCGACGACCTGGTGGAGTGCCTGCGCCGGCATCCGCTGGCCCGGGCGCTGCGGGTCGACAAGCTCACCCTGGCCGCGCTGCGGGCGACGGTCACCGGGCCGCCGACGCCGACCTCGCAGGCGCTGCGCGCCGCGCCGCAGGCGCTGCGGTCGCGCACCGAACGACTCCGGGCCGAACTCGCGGCCGCCGGCGTCGCCGCCGAGGTGGTCGCCTCGGTCGCGGTGGTCGGCGGCGGGGGCGCCCCCGAACTCGAGCTCCCATCGTGGGCGCTCGCCCTGCCGCAGGCGTACGCCGCCCCGCTGCGCACCGGGCACACCCCGGTCGTCGGGCGCATCGAGCGCGGGCGGCTGCTGCTCGACCTGCGCTGCGTACCCGCCGACAGCGATACCGCGGTGGCCGCCGCCGTCACCGCCGCGGCGAGCGCCTGACATGCACGTCGTGGCCACCGCCGGACACGTCGATCACGGCAAGTCCACGCTGGTGCGCGCGCTGACCGGGATGGAACCGGACCGGTGGGCGGAGGAACGCCGCCGCGGCATGACCATCGACCTCGGCTTCGCCTGGACCAGATTGCCGTCCGGCGAAACAGTCGCCTTCGTCGACGTGCCCGGCCACGAGCGCTTCGTGCCCAACATGCTGGCCGGGATCGGCCCGGTGCCGGCCGCGATGATCGTCGTGGCGGCCGACGAGGGCTGGATGCCCCAGTCGGCTGAGCACCTCGCCGCCCTCGACGCCCTGGGCGTGCGGCACGGACTGCTCGTCGTCACCCGGGCCGACCTGGCCGACCCGGCCCCGGCGACGGAACGCGCGCTGCGGGAGATCGCCGCGACGTCGCTGGGCGCGGTGGCGGCGGTCGGCGTCAGCCCGGTCACCGGCGCCGGCCTCGACGAGCTGCGTGCCGCCCTGGACAGACTGGTGGCGGCGCTGCCGCCGGCCGACCCGGAGGAGGCGGTCCGGCTCTGGATAGACCGGTCGTTCACGGTCAGGGGCGCGGGAACGGTCGTCACCGGCACCCTCGGCGCGGGCAGGCTGCGCCAGGGCGACGAACTGGAGCTGACCGGCGCCGCCCGGCCGGTGCGGGTACGCGGCCTGCAGAGCCTCGGCGCACCCGTCGATCAGGTCGGCGGCACGTCCCGGGTCGCGGTCAACCTCCGCGGGGTCACCAAGGCCGCGGCCGGCCGGGGCCGGGCACTGCTGAGCCCGGGCCGGTTCCTGCTCACCGACCTGATAGACGTGCGGGTGAACGGTGATCCGGTCGCCGGTCTGCCGGCCTCGCTCACCCTGCACACCGGATCGGCCGCGGTGCCGGTGCGGGTGCGCCCGCTCGGCGCCGACACGGCCCGGCTGCGGCTGGGGTCGCCGCTGCCGCTGCGGATCGGTGACCGGGCGCTGCTACGCGACCCGGGACGCCATCACGTGGCCGGTGGGGTGACGGTGCTCGACGTCGCACCGCCGGGGCTGAGCCGCCGCGGCGCGGCCGCGGCCCGCGCGGCCGAACTGGCAACCATGGACGGCAGGCCAGACCCGGCCGGCGAGCTGCGCCGGCGCGGGTTGGTCCGCCGCGACGAGCTGGCCCGGATGGGTGTCGCCGCCGGCACGAATCCGGTGACGGGGGAGTGGCTTGCCGACCCCGGGCACTGGGCGGCTCTGCGTGCCCGCCTCGTCGACGAGGTCGCCCGTCACGCCCGGGAGCACCCGCTGGAGCCCGGCGCCCCGGTCGACGCCCTGCGGCACCGGCTGGGGCTGCCGGCGCGGGCGCTCGTCGAGGCGCTGGCCGGGGCTCCGCTGGTCGTTCGCGGCGGACGTGTCTCGACCGGGTCGACCGCGCCGCCCGGCGAGCTGGTGGCCTCGGTCGACCGGGCGTTCGCGGACCTGTCCGCACGGCCGTTCGCGGCTCCGGAGGCATATCGGCTGGCCGAGCTGGGGCTGGGCGGCCGGCAGATCGGCGCCGCCGTCCACGCCGGCCTGGTGGTGCGGCTCGCGGAGAACGTGATCCTGCGCGCTGGCGCGCCACAGGTGGCGGTCCGGGTACTGGCCGCGCTGCCGCAGCCGTTCACGCTGAGCGAGGCGAGAAGCGCCCTGGACACCAGCCGCCGGGTCATCGTCCCGCTGATGGAACTCCTGGACCGAACCGGGAGCACCCGCCGGCTGCCCGACGCCCGCCGGACCGTCGTCGGCCTGCGCGGCCCCGGCGTTGCGCCCTGACGCTGGTACGGCATCACGGCTTCTCCCTGGCCTCGGAAGCCGCTGCCAGGAACTGCCGCACCGCGGCCATCGGATCCGTGACCGCTACCCGTAGTGGCGACAGCGATCAAGCATATGAGTTCGGCATCGCCTGCCTCACCAGTGCACTCAGTGACCAGGCACGTCAACCCCGGCAATGGTCTGCGTAACCGCGCGAGCTGGCCTGCTTGAGTGTTGCGACTTTCACAAGAACGCCGGTCGCCGGCCCCGAGCTCCCGCTGACCCAGCATCCGGATCCCGCTAGGCGGCCGGCGTCCTGTCCCAGCGGGCCTTGATCAGCCTCTCGGCCGGGCCGGTCAGGAACATCAGGAGGAACGCCCAGTAATTGACGCGGTCGTAGAACACCGCGCCGATCACGGTGCTCAGCAGTTGCACACAGAAGACGGTCACGCTGCCCAGCACCTCCTCGCGGGTGCCCGGCGGACGGCCCCCGTCGAGCCCCGGCCGCCGATAGACGATCAGTGACAGCGCGGTCATCGCCCCGCTGGCCAGAATCAGCGTGCCGCCGTAGAGCACGACGCTGCCCGCTGACGGCGGGAAGGCGATGATCACCGCGGTCGAGATCGGCAGCATCACGATGGCGAACGTCCAGATCACGTTTGCGCGTACGAGGGCCGGCTTGAGCGTCTCGACGTGTCGGAATATTCGGTGATGGGCCCACCACAGCCGGAAGATCACCGCGAAGCTGAGCACGAACGAGCCGAACTCGCCGAGATGATCGCGAATCAACTGCTCGAGCGTGAGGTGCTCGTCACTCGCGCCGGTGACGAGCTCCAGCAGGGGCAGGATCAGGAGTGTGAGCGCGATCGCGGCGATCGCGTCGGTGAAGAAGACGAGGCGTTCGGCGCTCGACGAGGAGTCCGGTTCGGGATGCGTCACGGCGACAGTATGCCCGTACCGGATGTGGTGCCGGTCAGCCCCGAGGGCTACGAGAAAGGCTGCAACGGCGCACCGTCCCGCAGCTGGTCAACGCGAGCGCCGGGCGGCTCACCGACATCGTAGTGGTCACTCATCGGATATCTCCAGCCACGCCATCCGGGGCCTCTGACTACCCTTGGGCCTTGGTAAATAAGGGTTTCGGGTGTGTTGGCGTCGGCGAGGCGACGGGTCATGATGATGATCATGACTTGTTCGAAGGCGCTTCCTCATGTCACGCCGCAACGCCGGACCAGCCGACACCCTCATCGATATATACCGGTATGGAGATCACCAGAACCCTCTATCAGGGCCTGAGATATACGGGATTGCTCTTGCGTCAGGCGAGCTGGCCGTCGTAGTCCGGGAGCTTGAACGCGCGCTCCGCGTGCCCGCTGGCCAGGTCGCTCACGCTATTACCGATGTTCGCCACGATCGTGTAGCCGCGCCTCTCGATTGCCGTGCGGGCGGCGGTCTTCAGCGCCTGATCCGGCTGCGTGTCGAACCACGGGCGCAGGTAGATGCCGGTGAAGGGGTATCCCGCCGAGCGCAAATTCGCCTCGGACTGCCATCCCAGGACCTGAGGCCGCGCCGTCACGAAGAACACCGCCGCGCCTGCCTCCGCGGCCTGCCGCGCTACCTCCAGGACCGCCGGTGTCGCGGGCGACGTGAGGCCGGGCCGGTATCCCGTCTGCAGCGACGTGTTGTCGATGTCCAACACGATCGCGGCGCGCACCGACGAGTCGGGCAGTCGTTCGTCCAGATAGGACTCCGCTGGGCCTGCCACGGCAGCGACGTCGTCGAGCCAGGTCTGGTAGGGCGGCAACGCGAGGCTCGCGGCAGCGCGGCCGGAACCGTCCTGCGCGGCGGTAGTGGTGGCGTACGCGGTAGCGGGGGCGCCGACCGCGACCGCGGTGGCGGTCGCGACCGAGGCGGCACAGCGAAGAAACCTGTTCATGCGGGCCACTCTAGGGGCAAATCTATCGCCGAACATCAATATCTGGTTATCTCCGACGGGACAGTGGATGGACGCCCCGGGTCTGGCGCCTCAACGAACCCACGCCCACCGAGATCAAGGAACTCGCCCGGCAAGCCCGCGAGAACGCAGTCACCCGCCGTAACTCCCATGGCGGCGGCTCAGCCGCCGAACACCTCATCGCCGCTCTGCGCTGCATCTATCAGCACGCGATCAACGACCGGCTCCTCGGTGCCGGCGACAACCCCGCCGACAGCCAAGCCTGCGCGAGGCACTACCCGAACAAGCCATCGCAGACATCGTCAAGGTCACCTCCGAACCGGCAACGACCCCGAACTCGACCTGTTGATCCTGCGCCTGCTCTTCGAGACCGCCTGCCGACAGGATCTTGACACCGAGCAATGCCAGATCCGGCTCCTCGCCACCAGCCACCCTCACTGAAGGCGCGAGGCTAGCCGGTCAGCGCGCCGTTCACCCGGCCTCCTCCGCCGCGGCCCGTACGTCCTCGGCGGCCTGCTCCGCGGCGCCGCTGTCGTAGGCCAGGTCGGGGTCGCCCTCGGGCTGCGGCACGCAGAGCAGCAGCGCCTTCGCCCGGATTCCGATCGACATGCTCCTACCCGGCTCGATAAGGTCGCCGTCGAGCTGCCGCGGCTGCGGCCTGGCGGCGCGGATCTCGATGCGCTCCGCCGTGTACGTCTCCATCCGTGGCACCCGGTCCTTGCGACGCACCACGGCCCAGCCCAGCGCGGCCCAGTTGGCCAGGGTGCGCGGGCTGAGAATGGCCACGTCGAGCCTCCCGTCGGCCGGGTCGGCCTCGCTGAGCAGGCGGACGCCGCCCTGCAACCGGCCCACGTTGCCGACGATGACCGTGCGCGGACGCCGGCGCAGGGCCGGCTTGCCGTCCATCGAGATGAGCACCGCCATGGACGGCCGGCGCAGCGCCTTGGCCGCGCCACCGACGTACGCCAACCAGCCCAGACGCCGCTTGGCGGTCTCGTTGGTGCCCTCGAGCATCTCGGCGTCGAAGCCCATCCCGGCCATCACGGCGAAGCAGCGGTCGCCGACCGTGCCGACGTCGATGCGGCGCCGCCCGCCCTCGAGCGCGACCTCGACTCCGACGGCCGCGTCGGTGGTGAGGCCGAGATTCGTGGCCAGCAGGTTGCCCGTGCCGGCGGGCAGCACGGCCAGCGCGACGTCGGTGCCGGCCAGCGCGTCCACCACGGCCATCACGGTGCCGTCCCCGCCGCAGACGAAGACGAGCTCGGCGCCGTCCCCGACGGCCTCAGCGGCCTGGCCACGGCCGGAGTCCTCGGGGGTGGTCTCGAACCACGACGGCTCGGGCCAGCCGGCGGAGGCCAGCCCCTCGACGATGGTTCGGCGCAGCAGGTCGAGGTCTGGGACCTTGGTGGGGTTCACGACGACGGCAGAGCGGGTTCCTGTCACGGCCGCCAGTGTGCAGGAGCCGCATCGGTTCGGCGAATCGGGCGCGCACCGCCCGCTTGCGGTGATATACCCGGCCCGTACCGGTCTGCCGGGCCGTTCCCCGATGCGGCTGCTGCTCCGGGTCGGAATCACACCACGGTCTGACGCGACGGACGGGGTCCGGTTGGCACGCTGAGGGCATGATCGAGGCGACTGGGCTGACCAAGCGCTACGGCGCCGGAACCGCCGTAGACCGACTCACGTTCACGGTGCGGCCGGGGCGTGTCACCCGCGTTCTCGAGCCAGGCTGATATTTACCGGATGTCAGCGGCCTCGAACCGCCATCGGATCCTGGAAGCGCTGCGCCGGGGTGGGCGCTGAATGGTCAGGCGGTGCGCACGATTGCTTCGGCGACGCGGCGTAGTTCGCTCTGGTCTGGTTCGAAGCCTGCCGCGATGTCGGGGTGCAGCCCCGCTCGGGTCTGCTCCAGCAGCCGTACGATGACCGTGTCGACCGGCTCGTCCGCGTACTCGTGGGTGATCTTGTCTGTTGCGGCCTGGAGGGCCGAGGTGAGCTGCTCCTCCAGCGGGCCGCGCAGTTTTTCCTCGACCGGGCTGAGGGACGCGGTGTCCAGGGTGATGTGCGGCTCGACCATTTGTGCTCCCTGTTGTACCCGGTGATGGCGCGACGCTGTTACCCAACCATGTCGCGCCGGCAAACCCGGGACTTCGGGGGTGGCCGCGCTTGAGTTCGAAGAACGTGTCGCTGCGGGCAAGGGGACCAGCGCGTGCCGACAGCTATAGCCAATTGTTGCGGCGGAGGTAGACGTAGATGCCGCCGGCGAGGCCGACAATGACGACGGTGCAGGCAATGAAGCCGGCATGATGGCCGAACCCGGGATAGGGAACGTTCTGGCCGCAGGCGGTACACCCGTTCAGCCGAATCTCCGCCCGTCAGGCCTGGACCCCGCCCTGCCGCATGTGCGGGAGACGGGCTGTCGCCAGCCCGGGTGCGTTAGTCGGCGAGGAACTGTTCCAGCAGGCCAGGGACGGCAGTGCGGGCTACCCTGATCGCTTCCGCGTCGGGGACGTCGGGGATGGCGTACTGCTGCCGGCCGCCGGCCGTGGTGGCGACCAATGTGGTCAGGCCTACCCGGCGCTGGAACAGGGAGTTGGTCATGTTCCAGCCGATCACCGCGTCGGTGTGCAGCACATAGCGGCGTCGCACCAGGCTGCCATACCGGCTGACCAGCCACTCGTCGGTAAGAGCATGGCCCAGGTTCGCGGCCCGGTCCGAGGCCAGGAACACGCCGAGCGGCAGCAGCGACAGCGCTGTCCAGAACGCCCACCAGGGTGCGCCGGTGAGGAGCACGAACGCCAGAACGCCGAGGATCAGGATCGTGCTGACCGTGCCGGCGCGGGTGAACCGGCGCAGGTCCGCTCGTGGGCCGTGCCGGGTCAGTGCCGCGGTGAGCGGGTCCGCGTCGCCGATGACCGTGCCGGCCAGGTCCACCGCGACGGCGCGGGGCGCGGGTGGCAGTAGGACCGAGCCGCCACGGTCGGCGCCTCGGCCGACCCGCAGGCCGGTGGCGATGGCCAGGACCCGGGCGCCGCGCACCGCTCGCAGCAGCAAGGGTTCACTCAGCTCCACACCGCGCAGTCGGCGTTCCTCGATCGTGGTACTGCGGGTGGTGAGCAGCCCGCGTCGTACGTGCAGGGTGCCGCTGCTGTGCCGACTCAGCCGGAAGTTCCAGAACGACAGAATGTATCCGACGGTCGACGCGATCGCGGTGAATACGACCACCACGGCGGCCACCAGGAGAATCGCCACCGGTAGCGGTCTGTCCCGCAGGTAGTTGATCGAGTCGTGGACGAAGCCGATCTTCGCGAGGTCGACGTGGCTCTCATTCACCAGGCGGGAGCCGATACCGAACAGCACACCGACCGCGACCAGGCCGGACAACGTGAACGGTCCGTACCTGACCCAGGAGGGGTGCAGTGCCATCAGCACGGTCTCGGACGCGGCGTCGGCGGGCTGCGACCGTGTCGCCGAATCGACGCCGGGGATCGGCGTGGCCGTCGGGCGATGCAGCAGCTCGCGATGCAGGTTCTCGGCGCTGGCGGCGCTCAGCCCGTCCAGCATCACGCCGTTGTTCTTTCTGTCGGTCTGGCCGGTGCCGACAGTGACCCGGGCCAGGCCGAAGATCCGGTGCAGCAGGGGCGACGTGACGTCGACGGTGCGGATTCGATCCCGCGGCACGGTCAGCGTCCGTCGGCGGAACAGGCCCCGGCGCACCTGCACGTGGGTCGGGGTGATCCGGAACGAGGTGGTGAAGTAGCGCAGGAAACCGAGTGCGATACCGATACCGCCAATGCCCAGCGCCCACCAGCCGCCGTTCCCGCCGTCGCCCCTGCGCACCCCGATCAGCACCGCGACCAGCGGGAAGATAAGCCGCCGCAGCTCCATCACCGGGTGCACGGCCAGCATCCGGGGGCTCAGCCGTCGCCAGCCGTCACCGGCGTCGACCACCGTCTCCTCGCCTGCGCCGACCGCAGTGGTCACGTCGCGTCCCCGATGGTGTGGCCGACCCGGGTGGTCAGGTCGGCGACCAGTTGGTCGGCGTCCTTCGCGGCCAAGCCGTCGATCTTGATGGGGCCGGCCGCCGACGCGGTGGTCACGGTCACGTTCGCCAGCCTGAACAGCTGCTCGATCGGCCCGCGTTCGCTGTCCACAGTCTGTACCCGAGAAATCGGTGCGATCCTTCGTTGCCGGCTGAGCCATCCGGTCTGGGTGTACACCGCGGTGTCGGTGGCTTCCCAGCGGTGCACCCGATAGCGCCACTGTGGCATCACCGCCAGGTGCACGGCGGCCAACACCAGCCATGCCACACCCACGACCACGTGGGGGAGGTCCCCGCCGTCGTCCGCGAACCACCAGATCACCTGGGGCACGAGCAGCACGATCCACAGCACCGCGGCCTTGGCCGTCCAGTACCACCTGGCGCGGGGGCTGACCCGATGCATCGGGGGCCGTAGGCGTACCACGTCCGCCGTCATAGTCACGCCTTTCACGATCGCATCTGAAATTCAGTCCTCATCGGCCTGTTGTCGTGCGAACGACAGGATAAATGTCATGGGCAGACTGACCGGAGACGATACGCATTTCACGCCAATCTCGGGCCGCGGATGACCTGATCAGCGAAACCAGCGGTGGAGCCGTGGCCGCTGTTTACAGCGGCGACAGCCGGACGATCTACTCGTTCTGAGCGAGCCGCTCGCAGGCCGTGGCCTGAAGGGGTGACCGGGCGGGGTGCGGAGCGCGCCCTTCCCCAGAACGTCTATGGCCGCGGGTTCTTTGTCCGTTTCGGCCGCGTGGTTCTGCTTCGTCGGAGCGCGGTGGCGTGGGCTGCTCGCCGCCCTGCTGGGGGTCCAGCGCGGGCTGGAGGTGCACGTGCGGCGAGACGACATCAAGGTGGTCCTCGAACTGGCCCGAACCGCGACGCCGACACGACGGTGTGATGAACGCCGGACCCACGTTAGCGGTGTTCGCCGGGTGGGCAAGTACGCAACCACTGCCACAACAGGCCCAGCTCGACGGTGAGGAGACTGACATGACCACCAGCTACAGCAACGGTGGCATGGCGAGTTCGCAGAGCGCTCCCGGTGCTCCGGAGCACATCCTGGCGGACATCGAACAGACCCGTGCGGACCTCGGCGACACCATCACGACGCTCACCGGCAAGGTCGATCCGCGTACGCGAATGCGCGGTGCCGTGTCGGACCTGAGGGCGAGGACCATCGCCGGCGTCTCCCGCGTCCGGGTGCAGGCTCCGCAGCGGGCGCGGCAGGCCCAGCAGGCCGTCCGCAACCGGCCGGTGCCGGCCGCGGTGGGCGTTCTGACGGTGGCCGGCGCCGTAACCGCGGTGCTCCTCGGCCGTCGAGCGGCGAAGGCGCGCTCGGCGCGGAACCGCTGGCTCCCCGGCTTTCTGCACCGCTGAGTCCACCCGCTGGGTCTGGTGACCCATTCCTGGCACCTGCCCCGGGTCCGGCTGCTGGCCGGCCGGATCCTCGGCCTGCGCGGGCCGGCCCTGCTCGATGTGCCGGCGTACGGCGGTGAGCCG